>QNER01000360.1 GCA_003646175.1 Candidatus Parabeggiatoa sp. nov. 1 | reverse complement strand
CACTTTTCTCATCATGATCCTGTGCATAATAGGCCTTCTGAAGAAGAATTTGCGTTGTTAAATGACGATAGCTTATAAGAGGTAGCCCATGCCTAACAATGCGTTAATGCTTGAACATCCCCTTAATCTCGCTCAACTGTCCTTATTAGGTTTATCGGTTGGTGATGCGTTTGGACAACGTTTTTTCTCATCCTCATGGTATGTAAAGAGACTAATTGAACACCGAACCTTACCTATCAAACCATGGTATTTTACCGACGATACCATGATGTCTATAGGGATTGTTGAAGTCTTGAAAACCTACGGAAAAATCAATCAAGATGCTTTAGCTGAGGTATTGGCACAGAATTATATGCGAGAACCGACGCGTGGTTAAGGGCAAAACCGTAAAGCGTTGCAAAAACCTTGAAGGTTTATAACTGGTGTCGCGCACAGCATCATTTACATGCTGAGTCAGGGCATGAATTACTAGAGTTTGTTTTATTACATGCACCTGAAAGTGATACAACCGGCAAACTACGCACCGCCCTTTCATTACCATTGCGCTATTCTATAGATACCGCGGTGAGTGCGTTAGGTAACGGGAGTTACTTATTAGCTTCAGATACCGTTCCCTTTGCGTTATGGTGTGTCGCGCGTCATATTGATAGCTATGTTGAGGCTTTATGGAATACCGTTTCTGGTTTAGGTGATCGTGATACGACATGTGCCATTGTCGGTGGCATTCTATCACTTATTCATGGTCAGGCGGGCATTCCTAATGAATGGCTTGAAGCATCTGAGCCATTGTTAAAATAAATATACTTTGTACAGGACAAAAAGTGTTCAAGTCGTGATGCTATCGCTTTTTTTGGCGATAGTATCACTCAAAAAAAATGTTAGTTATCGTTGTCCTTTTAAGTCGAAGGACATATTGATTTGGAACGAGACTAATTATGTGAACAGCAAAAGTGATACTATCGCAAAGCGATAGCATCACAAAATACTTTCAAATAAACTTATTACAACTTTTTGTCCTGTACATTAATAAATATATCAAGCAGTGAGGTTAGTGCGGTTTTGACATTTAACCGCACGAGTGGAAATGGACAATTTCCTTCATTCCAAAAAAAAAGCGTCGAACCTATTGTCTCGCTTGTAGAACGATGTGCAGAACCGTCCACATTAGACAATACATCCGACGCTAATTAGTAACATCGCGGGGTTAGCTCAAAACGCAGCTTCGCTTATTATGGGAACGCGCCACCGCGGTTGGATGCTCAGGCTTGGTTCTTCAACAGCCAGGCATCGCTTATTAGTATTTATCAATGCATCTCCCGCCGTCTGGGCTCATTCCGCATCCCGCAGAACGACAACCATAATAACAGGCTGCCTCATGACCTCCTTCAGTATAACAGTCGTGTTTCATACCGTCATCACAATTCCAACCATAGGCTACGCCATTCACAAAATTACAGCTTGTGCAAGACCAACCGGCTTTGAGGCCCGATGCGGCCTGAATTCCTGACTGCTTGGTATTTTGGTTACTTAACTTCATCATGTGTCTCCTTTTTGAGAGTTGGTTGAAGTTTAGGTTTGCGCCACCTGAATCACATTCATTGATTTGAATTTGAAGGTGGCATTTCAACGAAAAGTGGATTTTAACATAAGAATTTCGTATTTGTCTAATCCATCTCTCGTAGTCGGTGTCGGCTCGGTGGGAATCGTCAGTTGTTTGTCCCCACTCCCTTATTAAAGAATTCAACCTGAGTGGTGTTCTTTAATAAAGCCATCTCAGAGTGTTACCTCAGTTTGATGTCGTAGCCACCCAACGTCTTTTTGTTGCCCACAAAACGTCTTTTTGTTGCCCACCAAACGTCTTGACCATGACAGTCGTAGGGTGAGCAACGTCTTTTTGTTGCCCACCAAAGTTGTTGCCCGCCCCAAAATATGTCACACCATCAGGGCAATAAAAACACATTGCCGGCCCCTACACTTCTACATCAAATGGAAGTCACACTCCCATCTCATTCTTTATAGGGGCTGAAAACAATAGTTTCAAGGTATCATGACAATTTTTATTATTTTTTTTTTAAAAGCCCCCCGCCTACGCCTAGAGATAAATCTGAAGGCCTAAAGCTCAACTACCCTAATGGGCACTCTTAATGTACATTAAGAAAAATTAATAATTATATAGGGGCTGGAAACATAGTTTCAAGGTATCAAGACAAATTATTTAAAAAAAAAGCCCCCCCGCCTACGCTTAAAGATAAATAATAATTGGTAGTGATGCAATGTGGGTGATGGAGTCCAAAGTTTGGTAAGCCCAGCCAAACTAAAGTTTGGACTCCATATCACCCACATTTCAGGACTACCAACCTTTGATGTTTGCCAAACCTCGACGGTTTTTAGCGAAATTGACCTGAAAAACTAGAGTCTCTGTTCCAAAAAAACCCGCAATGTTCGTTTGCCAACATTGGGCGCAGTGGTGTCATGAATGATAACATGACCCAAAAAGCTTAAAGGGCAGTAAGTATAAGGGGCAACTCGTTTAGTAAGCACTAACAAAGCGGTTAAAATCCAACACGGCCAATGAGAAATTTTAGGCCGTTTTTGTAGCACTTCAAAACAGAGCTTGGCAAGTTCATTCCAACTGAAATTTTGGGTAGTGCCACATTTGTTTGCTGTGACATTTCATCTACAACGTAGTGAGCCAAATCGCTTACCTCTATAGGCGTGATAGCATTTTCACCATGCCCAAATAGATGAACACGCCCCGCTTGCGCCATTTTGAACACATCCAAAATATCGGTAAAAAAACCGCTGGGCCGAAAAATCAACCCGTTAATATGACTGTCCATTAAAGCCAATTCAAATTGGCGTTTCGCCATTATCACCGGTATATCTTGAACCGTATCAATTTTTTCACCCCACACGTTCCGCCTCCCGCAATAAATTGAGATTGGCTTGATAATCAACATTTTGATAAGTCAACTTATCTCGCTGGCGAGTAATGCCTAATGTCGAGATAACAAAATCAACATTGTTGCAAATCCCTTGCCGTGTATTTGGTTGAGTAACTTCCGCCGTGATAATTAATTTCGTTGATGTCATTTTTGAGTGTTGATAAGCGTGTTTTGCTTTGCTCACGAGCAATCACTTTTACCTGATAGCCTGATTTTGCCAAAACGGAACCAGAACACGTCCAAGTGTGCCAGTCGCGCCGGCAAGTAGTACGGTAGTCATTAGCAGCTCATCTCCTCATTTTTTTTAATTCTACACATTTCAACCACCACGTTGTTTTTTTCGTGCAAGGTTCGCCTGAAACGAATGATAACGCCGTTTTTTGGTACAATGTTCGCCTTGTACTCCTATCTAATAACGCACGCCTTTCGTACCAGGTTCGCCTTGTACTCCTATCCAATAACGCACGCCTTTCGTACAAGGTTCGCCTTGTAGTCCTGATAATATATAAGATAAAGTTTTGTTTTGGTTATAACCGATTTTTGGGAGCCCATGTTTATGGCTTTAAAGCGGTGATAAGTCAGCCGTGTGGGTGGTGAGTTATTTTCTTAAAAGTTAACAGATTTCAGAGAAAAGTCATTGAGTGTCAAAAAAAATCAATTATCCATTACCTCCTAAGCCCATTATCCATGCCCTTCCAAAAACCTGTTACAATCAGGTTATTTGGAAGTCCCTTACCGGACTTGTAAACCCAAGTGTTCAACCATTGGTGTAAAATCACTGTTATTCGGTAATAGCGTGATTTTGTTAACGATACAGAAAGTACCTATTATGAGATCAATTGTGTGACGAACCGTCATGCCGCGTTGACGTAAGATGCGGTAATTTTTGGTGCTTTGTAGGGCAATTTCTTGCCCTAAAATTTATCGAAAGGGTAATCCAAGCAACAGTTTTTGAGCATGTTTAAAATCTCGTTCTTGACGAAAACCCCGCAACACCTCAGTTAAGATAATATCCCCAGTCAGTATCACCTCATTGGTCAGTAACTCATGGAGTAATTGAGTTTGTGGTGTCTGTTCACCATTAAAATAGTCAATCCAGATTTTCGATACGGGTAGAATCATTTGTTTGTATGCTCCTTATCCTTATCATCCCAGTGCAACTTTCCTCGGGATTGGCGAATTTTTTGTTGGTGATCAAGTAATTTTTGCCGCTTGGTTTCAACAAATAAACGCAATGCGTTTTCTACAATGTCCTTCTTGGTTTTCAGTTTACTGAAATCCATTGCTTGCTGAAACAGTTCATCGTCAATATTAACGTGAATACGCATGAAGTTACCTCTTGGTTGAGATTTAATGCGCCAAATGATATTAGAAAAGACTACAAATCGCTGATTTAACGGATTACAGCAATTACGAGGCTATTTTGATAAACAAATCGGTTACCCATGTAAACTGCGACAAATGCTATCCATTCTGGTTTTAAGAAAAACGAATACTATTTCAAAAAGGGATAGCATCCGCATCCCGTGTCGAACTGATAGTCGAAAGCCAATCTATTGGAAGTACAACGCATTGAAGGATTTAGCGGATTTATTTTTTTAATACGGAGAACTTCTCCAAAGCTTATTAAACTCGATGTTAACGTTTTTTGTAAACAGTTGATTTAAAAATATCTTTTTAAATCATTGATATACTTCGTTCCCTTTTTGAGGGTGAGAATGAAATAACCGGTTATGGTTCATTTTTTGGACAATACATTGAGCCATATCCATCTTCACAAAATAAATCCGTCAAATCCTTCAATGCGTTGTACTTCCCGTATAACAGAGAGTCTATTTACAACATTTTGATATATTTAATCATTTTTTTAACTCGTTGATATTTAAAGCCGAACTCACGTTATTAACATAATCAACCTGATATTATCATAAAAGTCATCGTTCAGAGTTAGGATGATGTATAAAAAAAATTTTAATAGCCTCCTATGATTAATCATTTATATCATCACCGATATCTGATCTTATAATCATATAGTTGCCCAGAAAAGTTTTGTGCAAAACCTTAGAAGAAAAACTTCCTTATAATTTACCGTGGACAAAACTGGCAGCCCAGATGGGTATATAGATTTAGCTATTTATAGCATCATTTTTATCAACAATAACAGAAATTGCGTTGTCCAGTCTAGTAAACGATTTGGCATTCGCTAATTACGAATAACAAAAGGCCTCTGTCTAATGAGTCAAGCCAATAGAATTATTTTCTATTTCAGTCAGTTCTGTAATCCATGCTAAATCTATTGTGGTTTAACATTGAAAAACTATTATCAGAAAAAATGGCACCCTTCAAAAATATCGGGGGCAACCATAAAGGATTGCCCCTACATGCTCATTATTGTAGAGGCAATCCGTAGCGAAAGCCCTTTTCAGGATAAATGAAGGGTGCCGAAAAAATTACCTAATTTATTATTCCCTAGAAAACAACGGATTTACTCTTGTCGTTCAGAATTAAGAGACTTATCACAAAGTACAGCTTCTTTCCGGATTTGACGGATTTTTTGAGGCGGATGTGGCTCAATATCTGATTTCATTTTCACCCTTTTCAAAGGAACGAAGTATAACCAGAAAAATTCAACCCAACAGACACATTTTGGTACACAACTACCAGAAACATCAGACAAAAAAGAAGCCAAGCCCTTTAAAAGGACTTGGCTTCTTTCTTGCACCTCAAGACGTTAAACCCCAATCATTCACAACAAGGAGAACACCATGCACTACAATCTAACGTCTCAGTGTGATTCTGGAGTCCAAACTTTAGTTTGGGCCTTACTTTAATTCCTTGAGTAATTCCAGTAACAAATCCCATACCCTGCCAATACTGCCAATATGAATTTTTTCATCAGGTGAATGGGGAGAGTTGAGTGTGGGGCCGATGGCTATCATATCCATTCCCGATATTTTATCGCCAATGACTCCACATTCAAGCCCAGCATGTATAACCTTCACGACCGGTTTTTGATCATCAAACAACCTTTCATAAATCTGAAGGCTTTTGGCTAACAGAAGAGATTCCATATTGGGTTGCCAAGGTGGATAATAAGTCTCATTGTGTGTTTCTCCCCCGACTAGTCGAGCTACCGCTTCAATTTGGTGAGTGAGTGCCTCAAGCTTTGAGACTAACAAACTTCTTTGACTGGTTAAGACTTCTAATTTGCCCGCTTTGACACTGACATTTGCCAGATTATTTGAGGTTTCTACTACACCTTCAATCTCAGTGGACATGGCTGCAACGCCATGCGGCTGCACCATTAAAACATCAATCACCTTGCCGGTATGTTCCAAGGTGATGGCTTGATTATAGGTTTCGTTACAGCCTTCAACTTTGATGAATAAGTCTGGATCGGTATTTTTATATGCCGACTTTAACAGGGTTTCAGTTTCCAGTAGGATGGTTTTAACCGTTTCAATCTGGTTTTTCGGGACAAACACCCAGGCTTCACAATCACGGGGAATAGCATTATGGGCGTTACCACCACTGAGGTTGGCTAATCGAATATCTACTTGTTTTTTAAGATAATGTAGCGTTTGAGCCAGTATTTTAATCGCATTGGCTTTTTCAGCATGAATCTCAACCCCGGAGTGTCCGCCTTTCATACCGCCCGCCTTGACTTTCATCAATTGATAATGGGTTGGCACTTCAGCCCAGTCAATGGGGACGGAAAGGTGGGTGTTGAGCCCACCGGCACAACCGACGGTCAAATGTCCTTCTTCTTCAGAATCAAGGTTGATCAAAATTCGCCCGTCAAAGAAACCCGGTGCCAGCGCACTCGCACCAATTAAACCGCTTTCTTCATCTACAGTAAACAGTAATTCCAGTGGCGGATGGGCAAGTTCCTTATCCACGGCCAAAGTCATCGCTAAAGCGATCGCAATACCATTATCAGCACCCAAAGTCGTTTTATCAGCAGTGATCCAGTCCCCTTCATAAATCAGTTTAATGGGATCTGTAGAAAAATCATGGTTGGAATCCGGCGTTTTTTCACAAACCATGTCTAAATGCCCCTGAAGAACAACGATAGGGGATTGTTCATAGCCTTGCGAGGCTGGAACTTTAATTAAGAGGTTTTGTACGTTGTCGGTTTTCACCTCAAAATGGTTTTCTTGAGCTTGCTTAATCAACCATTCCCTAACGGCGCCTTCATTTTTAGAACAACGAGGAAACTGACTTATCTGTTCAAACCACTTTAAAATTTCTGTGGTTTTGTGATGTTTAAATGCCATTATTGGTATTCCTTTTATATTGGAAGTACAACGGATTGACGGATTTGACGGATTTAATTTATTTTATTGAGCGAATGAAGAGTGATAATAGAAATAGTCGGTTGTAATTAATCCTTTCTATGTACAGGATAAAAATGATAACATATTTATTTTAAATTTATTTAGTGATGCTATCGCTTTTTTGGCGATAGTATCACTTTTACGATTGATGCAATAACCACCAGTGCTATTGTTTTAGGAACGTGCATAATACTCTTGTAGTGCCCTTTAGGGTACTTGAGCTTTTAGACAACGGCTTTAGCCGTTGGCGTTGGGGTGGTATCGAAACTTCCGCTTTACTGTACTAGTACAGCAATCACTAAGTTCGCATAAGACTTTTT
>QNER01000359.1 GCA_003646175.1 Candidatus Parabeggiatoa sp. nov. 1 | reverse complement strand
TTCGTTGTTCATTGGCATAAAAAGCAAACCCAGCTAACACTAAAATCACGGCCGTCACAATACTAATCAGGCTATAGCGTCTGTTTTGTCTATATTTGATACTTTTCTGGACAAACTCTTGAGCAAAATTCGAGAGTGGCACTTTGTCAGTATGATTCATTAAGGTAGTCCTCGGTGTTCCTGTGTAAAATATTGTTGGAGTTCGCAAGTGAACTCCAACCTACGGGTTACTAAATATATGATTTATAAAAATTTTATCCTGTCGGCCTCTTTCAATCCGTTAAATCCTCTCCAAAAATATTCGCATCAAGTTCTTTCGCTTGGGCGAATTTGGCTTTGGCTTGCTTTATTTTGCCTTCTTCCAATAGTTTTACAACTTGTAGGAGTAATTCAATTGCGCCAAGGGTGTCTTTAGGTAAGTTTGGGCAGGTTTTTTCGTGAGGGCGATTGCCCATATAATATTGGCATTCTTCTTGACTGAAATTACGGTTTACAATAACACAAGCCTTTTTTACCTAGTATTCTGGATTAACGTCCCATAATATCATGGTTTCATCAGAGTTCCCCGAAGCGAGGAGGAGCTTGCCTTCGGGAAACCTCACTCCCCCGCTGGAAACTCCGCACAAGTTTTTTGATAGGGAATGGCATCACCAATAAACCGTTTCCATTCGGCTTGGGTGAAGTTGCGATTGACTTTGCTACATGCGATTTTTACCCATTCATTGGGATCTATTTTCCATAAAATTAGGGTGTCATATGTACTGCCGCTGATGATATGTTTACCATCGGGACTGAAGGCGACGCTATGCACTGAGTCTTTATGTCCCTGCCAAGGAGGCCCAATTGGTTGTCCAGTTGCTACATCCCATAATATCAAAAAGCTATCTATCATACTGCCACTGATGACATGCTTACCATCGGGACTGAAGGCAACACTATGCACAGGGTATTCATGCCCCTGCCAAGGTTGCCCAATCGGTTTTCCAGTTGCTACATCCCACAATATCAGGGTTTCATCCCAACTGCCACTGATGACATGCTTACCATCGGGACTGAAGGCAACACTATGCACAGTGTCTTTGTGCCCCTGCCAAGGTTGTCCAATTGGTTGTCCAGTTGCTACATCCCACAGTATCAGTATCATGGTGCTAGACCCAGCACTACCACTAATGATATATTGCCCGTTGAGACTAAAGGCAACACTAGACACTGATCCTTGATAGCTCTGCCAAGCTGTCCCGATTTGTTGTTCAGTTGTGATATCCCACAGTATCATGGTACCATCTCGGCGACCACTGATGACATATTGAGCATCAGCACTGAAGGCAGCAATCAACACATCTTTTTCATGCCCTAAACGAGATTGCTTAATTGGCTTTCCGGTTGCTATGTCCCACAATATCAAGATGCCATCCCGACTGCTACTGATGACATGTTGATTATTATTACTGAAGGCGACACTATCCACAATGCCTTTATGCGCCTGCCAAGGTTGTCCAATTGGCTTCCCGGTTGCTACGTTCCACAATATCAGAATGCCATCCGAACTACCACTGATGACATGTTGACTATCACTGCTGAAGGCAACACTAAACACACTATCTTTATGTCCTTGCAAAAGTTGCCCAATCTGTGGTTTTGTTACAATATTCCACAGTATCATAATGCCGTCCGAACCGCCACTGATGATATGTTTACCATTGGGACTAAAGGCGACACTACGCACAGAGTCTTTGTGTCCCTGCCAAGCCTGCTCAATTGGCTGTCCAGTCGCTACATTCCACAATATTAACAAGCCATCCAGACTGCCACTGATGACATGCTGACCATCGGGACTGAAGGCAACACTATGCACAGGGTATTCATGCCCCTGCCAAGGTTGCCCTATTGGTTCTCCAGTCGTTACGTCCCACAATCTCAAATTAGTCATCAACGAGACATTCAATTCATTCAACGAAACGTTGATGGCGTGCTGACCATCAGCACTGAAGGCGACACTATAATCTATCAAGTCGTTAGGCCCTTGCCGAGACTGTTCAACAGGCTTTCCTGTCATTATATTCCATTGTATCAAGATGCCATCTTTACTGCCACTGATGACATTCTGATCATCAGCACTGAAGGTCACACTAACTACACTGTCTTTGTGCCCTTGCCAAGCGGACCCAATCGGCTGCCCAGTCATTACATCCCACAGTGTCAGGGGGCCATCATAACTACCACTAATAACGTACGGACCATTGGCACTGAAGGCAACCTTTGAAATAGCATTTTTCCCTTGCCAAGGTTGCCCAATCGGCTGTCCGGTTGCTACGTCCCACAGTATCAGGGTTTTATCCCAACTGCCACTGATGACATGCTGATTATCAGCACTGAATGCGATACTAGTCACACCATGGTATTCATGCCCTTGCCAAGGTTGTCCAATCGGCTGTCCGGTTATTACATTCCACAATATTAGGATGTTGTTATCCCGACTGCCACTGATGACGTACTGACCATTGGCACTGAAGGCGACACTCGTCACAGGGTATTTATGTCCCAAAAAAAATTTTTGAATGCGGGCTGTGGTTTGTAAAACATGACTTAAACTGCCTTGCGTATTGTTATTATTATGTAACTGTAAAGCTTGAGTAGCAAGTAATAGTGCTTGGTCAATATAGCCATTTGCAGGAGAAGGCAATTGTGTTGCTAAAAATGCTTGCGTATCCAGTTTGCCAGCAAGGGAACTTTTAGTTTGCTCTTCGGCCACTTCCTGCAGTTCTACAGCAACTTTCCGCTGTTCTTCAGCTTCTATTCGTCGTTCTTCAGCCAATTCCCGCTGTTTATCTGCTTCTATTCGTTCTTTTTCAGCTACTACCCGTTGTTCTTTAGCTTCTATTTCTCGTTCTTCAGCCATTTCCCGCTGTTTTTCAGCTTCTTTCCGCAGTTCATTGATATAAAAAGCAAACCCAGCCAACACAAAAATCACGGCAATCACAATAATAATCAGAATAGAGCGTCTTTTTTTTCTATATTTGATACTTTTTTGGACAAACTCTTGAGCCAAATTCGAGAGTGGAAAATTCATTACAGTAGTCCTCGGCGGTGTTTATTGACATTAAGGGATGAGCGTGAAAAATAATATACCCATAGAGATACAAAGTAAAAAACTAGGTTTATTGTTGTGTGGTATTTTAAGTAATGAAGCACCATATCAAGTATTTTGCTGTAGCCGAAAAGGCAACCACAAGGGATTGCCGTTTCAACCACCAACAATTGTAAGGGCAATCCTTTATGCTTGCCCTTCTATTGTCATACCTGAAAATTCATGATTCAGGACTTATTTAGCCGCAATTTCCTAAGGTAGTCCTCGGCGATGTTTAATTTGGTACCTTGCAGGAGATCATGTTTAGACTTGCCATGCGCTTCCCACTCCTTGGCAGCAGTTTCTATATCGTCCTTTATTATCAAAGCCTTGCGGTTTTCATTCATCCAATCTTTTAGCAATTTCCAGTGATGAATCAATGCTTCATGGACTAACTCAACCGTGTCTTGTTTGGTATCCTTATCCCGTCCAGTGACAAGTAATCGTTTATCAGCCAGACGGATGACTATGGGCCAATTTTCTTCTCCTATTTGACGGCGAGTGGCGACTTGGCGAGTGTCTTCCGTACCTTCACCAGGCCTGACTAATTCCACCATGATACGTCGTAAGGTTGCTTGTTCTTTTGGAGCCAAAGTTTCATAAAAATCGTTGGCATATTTGGCTATAGCTTGTTTGATACCACCAATCGCGTCATAATCTTTATGTGCGATTATGCCTTTGCTCATGCTTTTCCATAACTGAGCGAGGGCAAACTCCAGTAATGATAAATTGCCCGGTGCTTGTCCCAAATCTTGCAGAATGCGATCAGTTAAACCAGTCTCAATTGTCACGCCCTGCTTTTCAGCGGGTTTTTCGATAGCATCTTTAAGTCCTTCTTTTACCATAGGGCCCAATTTTATATCATTTGGAACTTTTCTTCTGTCATTTATAGCCGCTAACAGGTTCGCAAACGGTGCATAACCCAAGACTTTCCCTAAGAAATCCGCTCGTAGCGTGATAAGCAAGGTAAACTGAGGTAAGTTTTCCCAGGCGTTTTGTTGTGAAGTAGCCTTTATGGCTTGTAGCAATTGATCAATAAAGCGATGTTGTACATCTTCAGGATTTGATGTGTAAAGTTCTTCAAACTGATCAACAATGAGTAAAAATTGTTTATTTACGTGGATTTTAGCGATGTCTTGCACAGTTTGGGATAAGTTTATTTGACCTTCGTAAAGTGCTTTGGCAACGGGAGTCAATTCTTGACTTTGGGTTTGCTTATCGGTATGGAGCAGCGGCACTAACACCTGAGCCAGTTGATAAAATGGATTAGACTGAGGGCGAAAGTGGGCAATCAGCCATTGTTTTTGTTGACGTAAGCGGGGCACTAATCCTGCATAAACGACCGACGATTTGCCGCTACTGCTGGCACCCAATACCGTCACAACTTGTTGTTTTTCAACCAGATTCTGCAATGTTAGGATAACGTTTTCTCGCCCAAAGAAATACTCGCTATCCTCTTCACGGAACGGAGACAAAGAGCGATAAGGATTAGGCGGTTTAGGCAATCCTTTTAAGTCCTTCCAAGTGGGTGGTTTGACAGCGGGATTTTGAAAAATCACAGGTAACCAACGACTCCCCGGAAACTCGTTGTCATAACCGAGTCCAATAAGCCGTTCCCGTGCATGGCGCACCGCTAAATACAGAGACTCGCCCTTAGAAAACTCATCGAGAAAACCTTTCAAAAACGCATGAGCCACTTTATCCATCACCGGTTCGCGCATAAAAATGACCAGCGGAATGTTTAAATCCGCTAAATCCTCGGCTAATTTCAAACCATCACAAGAATTGAAAATCGCCAATTGCAGCCCGCGCTTAATCGCTTCTCTTAAGCCATCTTTCAATTCTTTAATGGTTAAGCTATCGGTGCGATTAATAGATATCTGACCTGTTTTACCTTGACTAGAACTATGCCCTGAAAAACAGAGAATGTTCCAGTTTTCTTTCCATAGTTCATTGCTAATATCAGCCCTATTTGGCTCAACAAGAAATTTTATATGAACTTGTGATGATCTGATATCCTCTAACGTTTGGCGATCTGGGCCAGTATCAATGCCTTCGCTATTGCCTAAAATGACTAAAATTCTCAATTGCTCTGAGGTGTCAATATCTCTGGGTTTGTCGAATTTCGTTGCGCCCACCGCGACTTCAGCATTGGTGTATGTGTCTGCAAACAAATCCCATTCATGCCACGGCAGTTTTTTAAGCTGGGTATCCTCTGTCTGAATGAGGACTCTAATCTGGGTGGATTTATCTTCTAAATGTTGGCATAGCCTTTCCCTCATGGACTGAAAGTCTTCGTCGGGTGAAGTCAGCCAATTTTTGAAAGCATCTTTAAAAACGGTAGCGGAGTCTTTACATTGAACGGTGAGTTTAACGGTATTACCTGCTTGCCCATGGCAGACACGAGCACGCAACCCCTTGTCCAGTTTCAAATAACGGTTTTGCCAACATTGATAGTCGTCTTGAATTGTTGGAGCCGCTGGCAAACGGCCCGAAAAGGCGACAGATGGATGTTCGCCCTCCTCACCGATTCGCACCGTCACCTTAAACCCTGTTTCAAAATCACCGTCCCCTATTTCAAGCGTCACTAATTTAGTCATGGTAGCTACTCCGTTGCTCAATGAACTTAGACGGTAAAATACTCGGTAACCTGAATATCATTCCATGTCAGTCTGACACGAAATTGTTCTCCAGTCTCATATAACCATTCTTGTTCGAGGTAGTCGTGTTCAGGGCCGGCAACGACATCGAGCGATTCTTCTGATTCAGAAATCACAGTCAGTTTAAGATGTTCTGGTAAATAAGGTTTGTCACCCGTCGCCAGTACGCGCAAAACAACATTTATTTCTTGATTTGCCATTTTTTTTAGCTCAAGAATCAATGCCACCGTCAAATCCGCCGTTAAATGAATTGGTTTGGCTCGTTTAATAACCACAGTGCCCATAAAAGCATACTGTTTGCAAAAAAATCCTTGGCGAAACATTTCTTCTAGTGTCCGCCAGCCCGCTGTAATGGTTTCTGTAAATTGGCCCTGTAACCATTGGGCTAATTTGACAACCACTCGCTTGGGCGGTGGCGTTTGCAGCGCGGCAAGTAATCCGCCACGAAACGCGTTGGCTTCGGTCACTATGTTAGGATTTGCATTGGCGGGGGCCGGTTCTCCGCCTAAGATGTTCCAAAAAACATCAAATTCTTCTTCAGTCATCAGTTCTTCGTGAGTTTGCATACTCTTCTCCTTTGGTTTTACTGTAAAAATACCCACAATATCTAGTACAACGAATTGAGAAATTAACGAATTAAAAAATCCTTCGGTTTTACTTTGAAAATACCCACAATATCTAGTACAACGAATTGAGAAATTAACGAATTAAAAAATTAGAAGCCTAGATGCTTTTCTATTCCTTTATTTTCAGGCTTGGGGGCGGATAAATAACTTATCCATGACTCTTTATTTAAGATTATCATCATTCAATGAACTCGCGACACCTTTTAAAGTAGGGCCGCAATTTTTTTCGGTAGCATCGGCTGGCCGTTTGACGTGTGTTTTCTTTGGTTTTGCCGATAATGGCACCAATGGCGCTGTAATTCAAATCCAAGTCAGCCTTTAATCCGAATATTAATAGGCACAGGCACTCGGACAGATTGGGGCGTTTTCCAGTCTCGCGCTCCAACTGCTTCTGACATTCTAACAGACGTTGGTTTACCGCCTCAGCGATGGCCTTCATATTTTTCCAGCGAGCCAGAGTGATTGCCTTAACATTCTCTAATTGGGTTGGATCATCTCGGACGCTTTTAAAAACTTTCTTAAGAGCAAGCTTTGCGCTTCTATTGAGCTGCCCATCCATTATAACTTGGTCAATTTCGGCCGAAGTTGCACCTTGTTCTGTCAGTTGAACCACTTTCTCAATCGTTGCCTTTGCGACATCGGCGGGTGTCTCTTGAAAAACTTTTTGAATACCCCTCTCTACCGGATCATTTTCGTCAAGGCGCGGCTCGTAGTTAGGTAATGGCACACGCCATACACAAGAGTCACAGGGATAGTCAAGTTCATATCGACCAATCGCTTTTCGGACACACTCTATCAAAAATGGCAAGTCCTCGTTTCTTTGTCTGTCTGGCTCTCTCCCATCTATCCCATTAAGTAGTCCCCCAATGAGGGGATGATCATTTTCATTGTTAGCCATACCATTGTTCCTAATGTTGTTTAATGTCGCGGGTATGATTGATTTTTACTCAATGATCAAGTTTTTTAGCATGGGGATAAATCCCCATGCTAAAAGCTCAAGTCTGCTAAAGCAGACTAACTCCCCACGGCGCGATGGGCGAGTGCCATGATACGCCGTTGAGCTTTGAGCCATGATCCCTCGTTACTGGCGGTAGTGGAAAACTTGATCATCAGGTTATATTAAATCATCTTACCATGCCAAAATAATTTGAATTGTCATTTTGCAAATAACCAAGTTTTGTTGAAAAGGTTTTTTGCATATTG
>QNER01000358.1 GCA_003646175.1 Candidatus Parabeggiatoa sp. nov. 1 | reverse complement strand
TGAGATTATTTGTCACTAATAAAGTTCTCCTATTATAGAAGTGTTGTTGAAGTCAAGTTTAAAGTCTACCACAAGTCCTGACTTCGGGGAGTTATGGCTTTGCAGGAACCGGTTGGTAACCGAATCCATCATGTTGAGTCGTTTAAAAAAACGTTGCGGACTGGTTGCAAAATACACTGATAATGCTGATTGATGTTGCTCAATTAATCCGTTTTATCAGCATCATCAGTGTGTTATGCTTGGTTAACTGGGTACCTAAAGTTACCCCCCCTATTTCAAGACTTTCACTGGTTTTATCTTTTTTTCGACTTTAAGATGATTTCCCAGTTGCAGTAACCATTATCGCGTGAGTCGCAAGTAATATAGTGAAATTGAGAGTCACCTCTAACCTGATAGATGCTTGTGCCGTGTTCTTTATCCCGACCACTCCGTTCGTAAAGTTGATCATCACGGATTTCATAAGGGGTACTCACCATATAATCAGGATCAAGAATAAGCTCCCGTTTACCTTTCTGCGTGAATAAAACTTCCGAGGTGGAACCATCACGCCGGTTCAGGTAGGTGACCGTTTTACCCTGGAGCAGTTTCCCAATTTGGCGGGTAGAAAGCTTTTGGGCAGGATATCGTTTTGCAGCCAGTTGTTCAATTAACGCTTGGAGTAAAGGCTTTTTAGCCTTTAGGAGATTTAGGAGTTTGTTAATGACAGCCTTCTTGTCTTCCTGAATTGCCGTCCCAATCTTATCAGCCTTGATTGCCGTGGTACTCGGTGTGTACCAGATGGGCGAACTCCAAGCACGTTCTTGAACGGTGGGTGATACTTCTTTTAGCGGTTCTATTCCAAGTGTGTTCGCATCGTAGGTACTCCAACGACAGGTAGGATTTTCCAGAATCCGGGCATAATAGAACGCACGGTGTGAAGAATCAAATTCAGGATCGGTCCAAGTGGCTTTGAGTTCGCTTGCGCCTTTAAACTCGGAATAATTACAAGTTTTTAGGTCGACTTGTACACCATTGTCAGGACAACGATAAGTCGAACTATCCGGCACAAGTCCATCTGAGCAAGCCACATCGTAAACCTTTTCGTGGGTACCGTCTGTATCTGTCCAACCTTTAATGATTTGGAGACGCTGTAAGTTGGCACTCAAGGGGTCTTTCGCCGCCCAAACCAAAAATCGGGGTTCTTCTGGCTGATTAAGCACCAAGTCATCATTAATGTCCCCTCCCATCGGTACACCTTTCTCATAAGCTGTTTGGAGCATACTTTCACTTGGGTATTTATGCAAGTTACTTGGATAGTCCCAGCCGGCGAAAAATCGTACTTTGATACGGGAGCCGGATGTGCCAAAGGCTTCTTTGCGCTTAAGTGCATCAAAGATAGCTCCACGGGTGTTTTTTTCAACCCAAACACCGGCTAATCCACCCGGGTTGTTGAGACTGCCACCCTCAAGGCGGGCTTCCGGTGTTGCGTCTGAAGGACTACCTCCCACTGGCTGAAATTCTGCCGTTAAACCGGGGGTAGCGTTATGGGTATCTGTGCTGCCAATAAAGCCATATTTAAAAGGATTGAGACCGTTCAGTTCTGTATTCTCTTCCGCCAGTTTTAGACCTTTTTTCAGGCCATTACGTACATAAGAGTCTTCAAGACAATTAAAGCCCGGTTCTTGATGAACAAAGCCGTCACATGGGTGTGTTTTTTCCTCAAATTGACAGAATTCATCTGTTGTTCCCAGACCAAGACGACACTCAGAATTGCCCTTGACTTGATGAATCTCAATCAGTGGCTCTAATCGACTACGGCGTTCATAGTCTTCTAGACTGTAGGAATGCTCCTTTCCGTCTGGTGTCTTTGGCTCCATCGTAGCAAAAAACATCCCATTTGATAAATTGGGATTATGGGGAATAACCAGTGCTTCGCACTTACCAGTACAGGTATGATCTAACTGTTCCAAAAGCTCATGGGCAGTATAGACATCGTAAGCACTGAGTACGTTCTCAGGTACCAGCGTTCCCCGAAAAATGATGTTACGGTGAAATTTTCCACCGCCGGTAAAATAGGGAGAATGCTCATAACCGATAAACGCCGTAAAATTAGGCGATTTATTGTGTAGGTTTGCAATTTTTTGAAACCTTTTCCAGATCGTTTCGCTAGCGGTGTGACAAATTTCAGATTCCGAAGGACAAATATCTTCCCTACGTTGTGGTTCATCCTCTTGTAGTTCTGTCTGAACTTCAGTAAATAAGGAGGTATCCAAATCCCTAACACCTTTACAATCATCCGAGCAATAACTCTTCTCCCACCCTTCACGATTTGGGTTAGTCACATCATCACAATCGGGTTCCCCTTGTTTTGATGGTGATACCGTACAGAGAAGGTATTCAGCCATTGTTTCAGCATGATCAGTCACTGCCGCAAAATCCAGCGGCGCACTGATCCTGAGAGTCTCACCGCAATCATCGGGAGCAGCATCATCGCCGCAGTTGCCAATGGGAAGTGCTTTTTCTCCCTTAGCAAACAGATAAGCATCATTAGGATCATTGGCATTGTTGAACAGATAGCTGTCCAACGAATAGTTGGTGTGCACATGCAAGTCACCAAATAGCACTTGCTGGGGTTTGCGTGGCAGATTTTTTTCGCCCGCAAACGCTGTTTGTGAACCGGCCACTAATACGCTGCCCATCAGCGCGGTTCTAATGGCCGTTTTGAGAGTGATATTATTTGTCACTAATAAAGTTCTCCTATTATAGAGTGTTGTTGAAGTCAAGTTTAAAGTCTACCACAACTCCTGACTTCGAGAAGTTATGGCTTTGCTGGAACCGGTTTGTAACCGATTCCATCATGTTGAGTCGTTTAAAAACTAAAAAACTAAAAAACATGGTTCTATCCACTATAGTTTTTCAGATAAATAATTTCGGTTAGCGAAGGTTTTGCCCTAAATATTTTTCTGAACGTCTATAGTATACACAATAAAGCATGGGAAGAAGCATTTCTATTGTTTCATAGGCTGCTCATGAGGTAGTATTTCCCAATTGCAATAACCGTTATCACGCGGATCACAGACAATATCACGACTCTTCCCAGCGTCGTCATTAACGCGATAGATAGATATTGGAATCACGTCACCTTGAGCCGTGGCTTCGTAACGCCGGTTCTCTCCAATCGTGTAGTACGTACTCGCAATTTGGTCAACCCCTTGAGAAACAATCCGCTGATTCTTGGTGGTGTAGAAAATGTCATACTCAGAATCATCACGCAAATCTTTGTGTGTTAAAGTTTTACCCACTGTCATGGCGATGAGTTTTTTGGTGTCCAACGGCGAAACGTTTGCAGCCTCAAGTTGAGTCAAGGTGACGACACCCCCTGCTGCTAAGGCCTCCTGAAGGGTAGTTTGAGTCATTTCGCCCGGTGTATACCAGATAGGGGAAGTCCACGCACGTTCTTGAATAGTTGGTGGCAGGCCTTCTATCAGTTTTTGTTCAAATTCCCCCGCGTCATAAAGTGCTTTCGCATCGTAGGTACTCCAGCGACAACTCGGATTTTCCAGAACACGTACATAATAGAATGCACGATGTGACGGTTCGAAGTCGGGGTCTTCCCAAACCGTTCTCAGTTCGCGGGCTCCCTTTTTCTGATCGGGCTGACAGAATTTTTTACTCTGGTAGTCCAAGTCAACAGTTGCACCATTATCGGGACAACGGTCGTTCCATTTAGCCGGTTCACGTCCATCTGAACAAACGATATCGTAGGTTTTTTCGTTGGTTCCATCAACATCTTCCCATCCTTTGACAATCTGGATACGATCCAAGTTGCTTGGTTTCCAACGGTTCTTGAATGCATGCCTCTTCTGAAAGTCTATTGGTAACGAGAAACGTAAGGGATCTTTTTGCGCCCAAACCAGAAATTTAGGCGCGGTCTGGAGCGGTGCATTCGTTAAGTCACCACCCATGGGAACACCGTTATCATAGGCTTGCTTAATCATATCCGGCTTATCGTGAAGCTCATCACGATAGTTCCACCCTCCGAATAGACGTACTTTGAGGCGAGTTCCAGAGGTACCAAAGGTTTCTTTACGCTTCAGTGCCTCAAAGATGGATTCGCGGGTGTTTTCTTCAGCCCAGACACCTGCAAGACCGCCGGGATTTTGGTTACGTCCGGATAAACCATCTTTCTTGGTACTGGAAAGACGATTTTTGGGCGTACTATTTTTTTTGCCTGATGCTCCAGTAAAGCGGTATTCTTCTGTTCCGCCAGCCGCACTGTTATGGTTATCAGTTGCACCAATGATGCCATATTTAAATGGATTGACACCCTTTACCAGCTTCTCTGGCAAAACTTTTTTGGCTTTGTCAAGGGGAAAGCGTTCATTGAGTTTTTCTACCACCGTTGGGATAGCGTTGATTTCTCCCGCAAGTTGTAGGCCGCGTTTTAAGCCATTGCGTACATACGATGCATAAGGCGTACATTTACCATTGGTCTGCCCCGGTTGACAAGGTGGTACAATGAGTTCAAAATTGCAGAACTCGTCACTCGTTCCTGCGCCAATACTACACTCCGAATTGCCCTTGATTTGATGAATCTCAATCAGTTTCTCAAATTTAGCACGGCGCCGGTAGTCCTCTTGTGTATAGAGATTACCTTGTGGGTCTTCAGGGCCAAAAGCATGCCCTCCCCAATCTAGATTGAAATTATGCGGAATCGCTATGACATCACATCCGTCTTCTTCTTTACAACTATCCTCTAACCACGCCCAGAGTTGTGAGGGGCTTTGGAGTTCATAAGCACTCAGTGCCTCAGCAGTCACATTGGTATCCTTAAAAATCAGGTTACGATGAAGCGTACTGCTATCAGATGGGTTGAGGGAATATTCATAGGCAATGAAGGTGGTGAATTTACCCGGATCATTGTACTGCTCTGCGATGTTTTGGATATCCTTCCACAAACCCTTTGTTTTTTTACGGCAAATTAAAGCCTCATCATCCCTCGGGTCATGCCACGGTTGAGGATTTTCTCCACAAACATCTTTTTGGCGTTGTGGTGGTACCATTATTTTTTTTGCATGTATTTCTAAAAATATGTCTGGATCGTGGTCTCGCAGATCTTGACAACTTTCAGCATCAGAGTTTTCTTTGAGACACACAACATACTCGCCCATGGTTTCTGCATGGTCAGTGACTGCCGCAAAATCTAGCGGACGGGAGATTCTATCGAAGACCTCTGCTTCCTCTTTGGTGGCCCCAATAGGAATCTTTTTTCCTCTGGCAAATTGGTAAGCCGCATGAGGATCATTTTCGTTGTATTTGATATAGCTGTCTAGCGAGTAATTGGTGTGTATATGTAATTCACCAAAAAATGGCCGGCGTTCGTGTTGCGGGATTTCTTCGCCCGCGAACGCCGTTGGTGAACCGGCCAGTAACGCGCTGCCCATCAGCGCGGTTCTAATGGCAGTTTTGAGAGTGAGTTTATTTGTCACTAATAAAGTTCTCCTATTATAGAGTGTTGTTGAAGTCAAGTTTAGAATTATGCCACAATTTCTGACTTCGAGAAGTTGTGGCTTTCTTTCCGGAAACTAAATGCTTACTACTGAATAAAGTTCTCCATATTTGTAGAGTGTTGTTGAAGTCAAATTTAAAGTATACCACAACTCCTGACTTCGGGAAGCTGTGGCTTTCTTTCCGGAAACTAAATGCTCACTACTGCGTGGTTAGATAGATGGGCATGTCTTCAGTTCATGCGTGGGACTGACACGGGCATGTCCACCACTCCCTCGCAGCCGGGGGTACGGCTCAATGCCATATCGTAACGCCTTGGAATCCAAACCTTTAGATTTTGAAGTGTTTAATTTTAAACTCAATAATCCAAATTCTTTCTGTTTGGACTCCAATAAATATCCCTTAACGAAGGTGGCATTAGGGGCACGGTTGGGGTGTTAAATTTGAGGTACAATGCTCCGAACATCACCCTGTTTATTTAGGTGTTGGTTGGCAAGCGGGCAATTCTGGATTCTTTGAACATTCCTTAATATACTCCTGTAAGTTACTGATGTGAACTGCAGGTGGGTTGGGATGATCTTTCAAACTCTTCAGATATCCTGCAATATGCTCCTGCACGAATGGTATTATCCAAGCAGTTCTGAGAGCAACGTTATTCTCTTCTCTTGGATCTTGTTCGATATTGTAAATTATTTGACCTAAAGTAGGGGTACTTCTTGATGCTCCGCCTCCCAGAGTCGTTAACCCTTCTTGAGGAAGGATATCGGTGAAATAGAGGCGAAATTGCTTCCAGCGTACAGCCATCATCTCATCACCCTGAAAAGTCAACAAGTGGTCGCGTTTGGATTCTACTTTCTCTTCACCATCGTGGTTGAGAAGAAAATCCGCTTGATCAATACCATCAATCGGACGGACATTGGGAGGGATATCAGTATCCGCGAAGTTCGGAGGAATATCAACACCCGCGAAGTTCGCCAGAGTTGGAAAGAAATCCATGCAGGAGAACATCCCGTATGTCACTCCCGGTTGGATCTTGCCAGGCCATTTGATCATACCCGCTGTGCGGATGGACCCTTCAAAAGGATCGCCCAATTCGCCTCGAAATGGTCCTTGGAAACCACTATCGGGCCAAACAACCGATCTCATGGGCCCATTGTCGCTCATCCAAATAACAATGGTGTTATCTTCAATCCCATTGTCCTTTATTGCTTTAAGCACTCTTCCAGTGTTGTGATCCAATTCCATCACGCTATCACCATAAAGGCCAATACGAGAACTGCCCTCAAACGCCTTGGAAGTATAATTAGGAAAATGGGGACGAGTCCAAGAGATGAACAGAAAAAAAGGCTTACCCTCAGTCTGCTGTTCATTAATGTAATTAATCGACTTGTCTGCAATTTCAACATCGATCGTGCGGCGTGTTTCGTCGTTGTACGCTTTCACTTTTCTCATCCGACTGAGGAGCGTCTTCCTCTTAGGATCATCACCGCATTTTACCTCTTTTCTGGGCTTTCTTATGACGGGCCTAACCTCATAAATGCAAGGTATCGCATTATAATTATCGGGTGTTATACCATGTTCGCGCATTGAGGACGTATAGGTGATTTCACCCGTTGAACCGGCAATGCCATAAAATTCATCGAAACCCTGATTTTGTGGTTGACTCTTCTTCTCAAAGCCCAGATGCCATTTTCCGTAAACAGCCGTATTATAACCGACTTGCTTCAGCATTTCAGCCATAGTCACTTCTTCTTTTTGCAGAGTATTTGGCGTTCCTTGCATGATAACCGATGACAATCCAGCACGGATGGAGTAGCGACCGATCATAGTCGCAGCCCGGCTAGGAGTACACCCCGGTTCTACTAGAAACTGGCCAAAACGTAGACCTTCACTGGCCAACTTGTCAATATTTGGTGTTGGCATTCCACGGCTTTCGCCGCCACCGTAAACACCCAGATCACCGTATCCCAGATTGTCCGCCATCATCAAGACAATGTTAGGCTTTTTTTCATTGGCAGACATTTCGTGTGGCGGAATTCCGTCCGCGAACGCTGTTTGTGAACCGGCCACTAATACGCTGCCCATCAGCGCGGTTCTAATGGCAGTTTTGAGAGTGAGATTATTTGTCACTAATAAAGTTCTCCT
>QNER01000357.1 GCA_003646175.1 Candidatus Parabeggiatoa sp. nov. 1 | reverse complement strand
TTGAGGACTGATTCGGGGAGGGACTGGGTTCATTCGTTGATTTCGGTCATTCGCTGTACTACCTAACAATAACTACAAGGATTGTTTATAATAAAGGATAACTACAGGGATTGTTTATAATAAAGGATTAAAAGCCAAC
The DNA here is from genome assembly GCA_003646175.1 of Candidatus Parabeggiatoa sp. nov. 1. Classification (GTDB taxonomy): domain Bacteria; phylum Pseudomonadota; class Gammaproteobacteria; order Beggiatoales; family Beggiatoaceae; genus Parabeggiatoa. The sequence continues at coordinate 7,496 of QNER01000357.1, read as the reverse complement.
ACCGTTTGGTTCCAATCCGTCTCGATTATACAATCCCTGTCGTTAAAGGTTAAAGGTTTTGACTTTAATCCGCATCGATTAAACAATCCTTGTAGTTGTATTGAGTACAGCGGATTTACGGATTTTACGGATGGATTTGGGAAGAATTGGGTTAATTCGTTGATTTCGCTCATTCGCTGTACTATCCTTTTTTATAAACAATCCTTGTAGTTATATTGAGGATTTATTTGGGAGGGACTGGGTTCATTCGTTGATTTCGGTCATTCGCTGTACTACCTAACAATAACTACAAGGATTGTTTATAATAAAGGATAACTACAAGGATTGTATATAATAACGGATTAAAAGCAAACACCGTTTCGTTCCAATCCGTCTCGATTATACAATCCCTGTCGTTAAAGGTTAAAGCGTTTTGACTTTAGGGAGTCCCAAAAAAATAATTATCCCAAATGCCAATTAAGGATAGGTAGGGGAATGGTGGGCAACAAAAACCCGTGGTGGGCTACAAAACGACAAAACTGACTGGGATAATTGATTTTTTGGATATGCCTTAATCCGTATCGATTAAACAATCCTTGTAGTACTCTCCGTAGCGATTATACAATCTTTGTCGTTATATTATAACTGATAATTGATAACTGATAACTGATAACTATATGATTTTCACCTATAAACAAGTTTTCATTTCCTACGGCCGCCGAGAAAGCCTAAACTTTGTCGCCCGCCTGCATCGGCAAATGAAACTGGCCGGTTGTGAAGTGTGGTTCGACAAAGTCAATATTCCCGATGGCGATGACTATCAACAACGCATTAACCATGGCATTGAGTCGGCGCACAACTTCGTTCGTGTGCATCATGGCACCGCGCTGCCTAACGTCGCCATATTGCCTGGTTGAATTGGAATATGCACGCCTACTCGGTAAGCGGGTAATCCCTATTAACCAAATGGTCATATTCAAAACCGTTGCGCAAGCACTGTCGGCCGGCGATCAACAAGTCATGGTCGGCTTTTATGAATTTTTTGGCTTGCCGGACCAGGGTATTCGCACCACGCAAGATGTCCTTAATCGCTCTCATGCACTGATTGGTAGAACCGATTGGTTGGATGCGAAAGAAAATTTGTCCGATGCCGATTGTGAAGCTATCGCTGACTGGGCCCAACCTTATGAGAACAATTGGGCCAAGCATGAAGATATTGATTATCTTAACAATATTGACTTGCCGGTGTTTGGCCAAACCATTGATGCGCTTGAAGGGGTGGTCGAGCGGCTAACCGCGGTACTTTCGCGGCAAACTGATTATGTGCATACGCACACCGATATTTTGGTCCATGCACTGCATTGGCAAACCAATCAAAAAGCCACCCAACACTTATTGGTCGGCAAAGAGCGTATCGCGGCCGAAGAGTGGCTGCTGACCGAATTTATCCCACCGGCGCAACCCCCATGCCAACCTTCGGCGTTAGTGTGCGAGTTCATTTGCGAGGCGCGTAAAAATGCGGAAAACTTAATGACCGATATTTTTATCTGTGCCAGCACCGCCGATCTGCCGGTTCGCAACCAACTACTGCAATTACTGTCACGCCATGCCAAAACCATTTGGACGCATGATCGTGATATCCAAAAAGGCAGCGACTACGGGCGTGCCATCAACATCGGTATCGAAACGGCCAATAATTTTATGTTCGTGATATCAAAGGCTTCCGTCGCATCTGAACATTGCCAGCGCGAATTAGCTTATGCATTGCAATATCACAAGCGCATTATCCCGCTGTTAATTGCGCCAATGCCAAACGAGGAAATACCAGACGAGTTGCAGGATTTGCAATCTATTGATTTTACCGAGAATCATCGCAACACCGGCCTCGATGAGATTTTGACGATTCTGCGGCAGGAACACGAGTACTATCAATGGCATAAACTGTTATTGGTGCGGGCCCTAAAATGGACCGCCGAAGCTCAAAAAACCGCGTTTTTGTTGCGAGGCCATAATTTGGAGAATGCCAAAACCTGGTTGCAGTTGAATCAAAAACGCGAACCATACCCACCTCTGACTTTACATCACCAATTGATCACGGCAAGTGAAACTGCTAAAGGTCAATTGGGCACCGAGGTCTTTATTTCGTATTCGCGCACCGATGGTGATTTTGCACGCAAACTGAATACGGCCCTGCAACAAGCAGGTTTGACCTGTTGGTTCGATCAGGAAAGCATTAGCACTGGTGCGGATTTTGAGCAAGAAATCTTCAAAGGTATCGACAGTGCCGATAACTTTGTGTTCGTATTATCGCCCGAAGCGGTGGCCTCCGAATATTGTGAACGCGAAGTCAACCATGCCGCTGAACGTGGCAAACGGATGATGACGGTATTGCACCGTGCAACCGAACCCAACACAATGCCAGCAGTACTGCGGGCGATTCAATGGCTAGATTTCAGCAACACCGAGTTTGACAAAGCATTTTGGGAACTGGTCCAAGCATTGGATCAGCAAAAAGCATACATTCGGACACACACCGAGATTTTGGCGCAAGCACGAAAGTGGCAGAAGAACCAAAAAGCCGCCCAGCATTTGTTGGTCGGTCAACAACGCGTCGCGGCCGAAGCATGGTTATTAACCGAGTTTCTGGGGGGCAAGCAGCCCCCGTGTCAACCGGCCACGTTGATGTGCGAATTCATCTGCGAGGCTCGCAAACAGGCAGAAGATCGGATGACCGATATCTTTCTTTGCTATGCGCCGAAAGAAACCGATCTTTGTCATCAAGTGGTTCAATCCTTGTCGCGTCATGCCAAAACCTGCTGGACTTATGACAGCGATATCCAAACCGGCAGTCAATCAGAACGTGCGATTGAACAGGGTATCGAAGGTGCCGATAATTTTGGTTTGTTTCTATCCCCAGTGATTTCCGAGTCTCGCCGACACGAGTTAGCCTACGCATTGAAATATAATAAGCGCATCATTCCGTTGTTGGTGGCACCAACCGCAGCTGAACAGATACCAAACGCGCTGCGGGGTTTGCAACGCATTGATTTGACTGAAACTCATCGCGCAGCCGGCTTTGAGACACTGTTAAGGATTCTGCGGAATGAACACGCATATTATGAACGACACAAAGTGTTGCTGGTGCGGGCACTCAAATGGATCGAAGGCAATCATAAACCGATGTTTTTGTTGCGAGGCTACAACCTAGAAACGGCGAAAGTGTGGTTGCAGATCAATCAAAATAGGCCAGGGCAGCCGCCGCTGCCGTTACATCAAACTTTGATCACGGCCAGCGAAACCGCCATCAGCGACCAATCCGGTACCCAGGTGTATATCTCCTATTCGCGTCAAGACAACGATTTTGTCCGCCAACTGAATACTCGGTTACAAGAAGCGGGCAAATCAACGTGGTTTGATCAAGAAAATCAAACCAAAAACACCAATGCTGACGTTGATTTTGAGGCCGAAGCCTTCAAAAGCATTGCCAGTGCGGATAACTTGGTGTTGGTGCTGTCGCCGGCCTCGGCGGCCTCGAACTATTGTCAACGCGAAATCAAGCAGGCGGCCGAACTTGGCAAACGTATTATTACCGTGTTGTGCCGCGAAACCGATGCCAACACGATACCAAACGCACTACAGTCCCTTCCGTGGTTAGATTTCAACCGCAGCGATTTTGACCAAGCCTTTTTAGCACTGGTAGAAATACTCGAACGGCAAACCGATTATGTCCGTCGGCACACCGACATTTTGGTTCAGGCGCTGCATTGGCAACAAAACCAAAGAGCGACCCAACATTTGTTGGTGGGTAAACAACGGCAAGCTGCCGAACAATGGCTTAAGACCGAGTTTCTGGGGGGTAAGCAACCGCCATGCCAACCGACCGCGTTGATGTGCGAATATATCTGCCAGGCGCGTAAAAACGCGGAAAACCTGATGACCGATATTTTTATCTGTTATGACGAACAAGATAAGGCCATTCGTAATCAGGTCATCCAGTCATTATCACGTTATGCCAAAACTTGTTGGACGCATGTGAGCGATATCCAAAAGGGGGCCAATTATGAACGGGCAATTGAGCAAGGCATTGAAAACGCCGACAATTTTTGCTATTTTATCTCGCCATACGCGGTGGCTTCCGACTATTGCCAGCGCGAGCTGAATCATGCGCTGCAATATAATAAGCGCGTCGTGCCATTATTAATTGCGCCCACCCCGGCTTCAGCTTTTCCCGAAGCACTCCAAGGTTTGCAGTATATCGATTTGACCGATAATACTTGTCAAGCCGATTATGATAGCGACATTGATGATATTCTGAATATTCTGAAGCACGAGCAAGACTATTATAAACAACATAAAGTGTTGCAGGTGCTGGCCCTGAAATGGGCAACCGAAAATCGCAACCCGGCCTTTTTATTGCGCGGCCATAATCTGGAAAATGCCCAAATCTGGTTGCGCCTGTCCAACAAACGGCAACAGCATCCTCCACTTGAACTACATCATCAACTCATTACGGCCAGTGAAGCGGCGAAAGGCCAGCTAGGCACTGAAGTGTTTATTTCGTATTCGCGCAAAGATGGCGATTTTGCCCGCCATCTTAATACCGTCCTACAAGAAGCCGGCAAAACGACCTGGTTTGACCAGGTAAGCATTAGCACAGGCGTGGATTTTGAAAAAAAAATCTATAAGGGCATTGATGGTGCGGATAATTTTGTGTTTGTGATTTCCCCAGATGCGGTTCAATCGGAATATTGCAAACGCGAAGTCAATTATGCGGCCGACAATAGTAAACGGTTTATCAGTGTATTGCATCGCGAAACCTCGCCCGATACGATGCCTTTAGCGTTGCGAAAGATTCACTGGATTGATTTTAAGGACACCACATTCGATAAATCTTGTCGAAAACTGATTCAAGCGATTGAATTGGATAGAGAACATGTGCATCAGCATACGATGTTGCAACAACGCGCTCACGATTGGGCTGAAAATAATCGCAGTGCTGACTTTTTGCTGAATATCACTGCCTGTGCGAATGCCGAAAGTTGGCAAACAACGGCCCAAAACAAGCTGCCTGCTCCTACTGTGTTGCAACTGGATTTTATCGAAAATAGCCGTCAGGCGATAAAGGCTAATAAATGGCGGAAAGCACTTATGATTCTAACGACAGTCAGTATGATTGCTGCGGTGATTTTGGCGGTAGTTGCTGTTGTTCAAATGAATGAGGCGGATGTCGAGCGTCAGAAAGCCAATGTCGAACGTGAGAACGCGAAACAGGCCGAAAAGACGGCCGAAAAGCAAACACGACTGGCGGAACAGGAGCGTCTGAAAGCCAATGTCGAACGTGAGAAAGCGAAACAGGCCGAAAAGACGGCCGAAAAGCAAGCACGATTTGCGGAACAGGAGCGTCTGAAAGCCAATGTCGAACGTGAGAACGCGAAACTGGCCGAAAAGACGGCCGAAGAGCAAACACGATTTGCGGAACAGGAGCGTCTGAAAGCCAATGTCGAACGTGAGAAAGCGAAACAGGCTCAAGCGACGGCCGAAGAGCAAACACGACTGGCGGAACAGGAACGTGAGAACGCGAAACAGGCTCAAGCGACGGCCGAAAAGCAAACACGACTTGCGGAACAGGAGCGTCTGAAAGCCAATGTCGAACGTGAGAAAGTGAAACAGGCTCAAGCGACGGCCGAAGAGCAAACACGATTTGCGGAACACGAGCGTCTGAAAGCCAATGTCGAACGTGAGAAAGCGAAACTGGCCGAAAAGACGGCCGAAGAGCAAACACGATTTGCGGAACTGGAGCGTGAGAAAGCCGATGTCGAACGTGAGAAAGTGAAACAGGCTCAAGCGACGGCCGAAGAGCAAACACGACTTGCGGAACAGGAGCGTCAGAAAGCCAATGTCGAACGTGAGAAAGCGAAACTGGCCGAAAAGACGGCCGAAGAGCAAACACGACTGGCGGAACACGAGCGTGAGAAAGCCAATGTCGAACGTGAGAAAGTGAAACAGGCTCAAGCGACGGCCGAAAAGCAAACACTACTTGCGGAACAGGAGCGTCAGAAAGCCAATGTCGAACGTGAGAACGCGAAACAGGCCGAAAAGACGGCCGAAAAGCAAACACTACTTGCGGAACAGGAGCGTCAGAAAGCCAATGTATGTGAGAAAGCTAAACCGGAACCAACAAAAGCAGGAAGAGTATTTCAGAATGCGTTGAAAGACGGCGGTTTGGGTCCTGAAATGATTTGGTTACCAGCCGGGAAGTTTAGGATGGGAGATATTCAAGGCGGAGGTGATGATGATGAAAAACCGGTGCATGAAGTGTCTATCGGGCGTTTTGCGATGAGCCGCTATGAAGTGACGTTTGACGAGTATGACCGGTTTGCGGAAGCTACCAGTAGAAACAAACCTAGGGATAGAGGTTGGGGACGCGGTAAACGCCCGGTCATATCTGTTTTTTGGCATGATGCCGTCGATTATGTCAAATGGTTAAGCGAGCAAACCCAAAAGCCCTATCGCTTACCCAGTGAAGCCGAGTGGGAATATGCGGCCCGGGCGGGAACGGACACGAAGTATTATTGGGGTAATCAGTCTGGTGTTAATTTTGGTCATTTTAGGGGTAGTGGTAGTGAATGGAGTGTTCAACAAACCGCCCCAGTGGGTTCTTTTGCGCCCAATGATTTTGGGATTTATGACACAGTAGGTAACGTGTGGGAATGGGTTGCAGACCCCTGGCATAGTAGTTATGATAATGCCCCTTCTGATGGTAGCGTTTGGAAAGGGGAGGGGGACTTCCGAGTGCTCCGTGGCGGCTCGTTCAACGACTTCTCGTTCAGCTGCCGTGCCGCTTACCGTGGCAGGAACACTTCGGGCCTCCGGAGCTGCGACCTCGGGTTTCGTGTCGCTGTTGGCGTGGTTGCGTGGACTGAGTAGCACTATACACTTTTGCCCTATTGCACTCTACCCTGTTCACTTTACACTATTACACTATTACACTAATAGACTTTCAACCGAAGGTTGACAGATTGCCGAGGTTTTGCGCAGCAAAACGAGGAATGGGCCGGGGAACACAACAACTACAGGGATTGTTTATAAGAAAGGATAACTACAAGGATTGTTTATAAGAAAGGATAACTACAAGGATTGTTTATAAGAAAGGATAACTACAAGGATTGTTTATAATAACGGATTAAAGTCAAAATTTTTAACGACAGGGATTGTATAATCGATACGGATTGGAACGAAACGGTGTTGGCTTTTAATCCTTTCTTATAAACAATCCTTGTAGTTGTATTGAGGACTGATTCGGGGAGGGACTGGGTTAATTCGTTGATTTCGGTCATTCGCTGTACTACCTAACAATAACTACAAGGATTGTTTATAATAAAGGATAACTACAGGGATTGTTTATAATAAAGGATAACTACAAGGATTGTTTATAATAAAGGATAACTACAAGGATTGTTTATAATAAAGGATAACTACAAGGATTGTTTATAATAAAGGATTGGATCGTGCCTTTT
>QNER01000356.1 GCA_003646175.1 Candidatus Parabeggiatoa sp. nov. 1 | reverse complement strand
TGGGAACTGTTGTCAAGTCAGGTGGGCAACCAAAAGACGTTGCCCACCCTACAAACTACTACTCAGCCCTGAAAGGGCGCTTTATTAAAGCCCAGGGCAGCGCCCTGGGAACTGTTGTCAAGTGTCACCATGACGGATACTATCGGGAAAAAAGGGATAGCATCCGTTGAAAGTCCTCAATTCGATGATTTCTGGGATTCGCTGTACTCAATTCAATTGTACTCAATGATACAACTATGATTTCAGATGCCCTCACAACCGTCAGACAACGTATCGCTGAAGCGGCGCGACAATTTGCTCGCGCTCCGGATAGCATACAATTATTGGCCGTCAGTAAAACTCGTCCGGTTGCAGATATTGTGACGGCGATTGAGAGTGGGCAAAGGTGTTTTGGGGAAAGTTACCTGCAAGAAGCTATCTCCAAAATAGGTGCGTTACGCAATTATCCGCTGCAATGGCATTTTATAGGCCCGTTGCAAAGCAATAAAACCCGCTTAATTGCGGAACATTTTGATTGGGTGCAATCGTTAGATAACGAAAAACATGCAGTACGCTTGAATGCACAGCGGCCGACGCATTTACCGCCGTTAAATGTTTGTATTCAGGTGAATATCAGCAATGAACCCCAAAAGTCCGGCATCCGGTTGACTGAGTTGCCCACGTTAGCACAAGCGATTGCTGAGTTACCGCGTTTACGCTTACGTGGTTTGATGGCTTTGCCGGCACCTTGTGCAGACTTTAATCAGCAACGGCTGCCTTTTCGCGCGTTGCATACCGCCTATCAACAATTGCAAGCATCGGGTTTGGCACTTGATACCTTATCAATGGGTATGACGAATGATTTGGCGGCCGCAATTGCGGAAGGGGCGACGTTGGTACGCATCGGAACGGCTATTTTTGGGGAACGAGAAAGGGGGTAATAAAAATTGTGAATTGTGAATTGTGAATTGTGAATTGTGAAGTCTTATGGAGTCCAAGCTTTAGCTTGGTTCATTAGGGTGTGTTATTACTATACAAAACCAACTTCGAGGTAATTTATGCAAAAAAATAATAGGTGGAAATGGCTAATTCTTTTGTGCTTGTGGGCGGGATACGCGCAAGCTTTTGAAACTCATTCAACAGTTGTCCAGATTTCCACCATTCAGGCGTTATTGAAAGGTGTGTATGACGGGGAAATGTCCTTTGGGCAATTGAAGACACTCGGCGATTTTGGATTTGGTACTTTTAATGGTTTGGATGGAGAAATGGCTGCCTTTGACGGACAGTTTTATCAAGTGAAAAGCGATGGAACCGTCCATCTTGTCCCTGATACCCTGAAAACACCTTATGCGGCCGTGCATTTTTTCCAAACGGATAAAACAGTTGTACTAAATGCGCCCATTCAGAGCTACCCGCATTTCCAAAATGCGCTTGATCCGCATTTGCCAAGCCGCAATCGTCCTTATGCGTTGAAGGTAACGGGCACTTTTGATTACCTGAAAACCCGCAGCGTATCAAAACAAAGGAAACCTTATCCACCGACGGTGGCAGTGGTTGCCCATCAGTCCATTTTTGAATTTGAGAACATCACCGGGACAGCCGTTGGCTATTGGTTTCCTGATTATATGGACAAACTCGCTGTGCCCGGCTATCATCTACATTTTATCTCTGAAGATAAACAACACGGCGGACATGTGTTGAATTGTCGTTTATCAAAAGCCACCATCGCCATTGATTTTATTGACAGTGTTAAACTCTTGATTCCTCAAGATGCCGCTTTTCAGGGGGCTGATTTTAGTACTTATAGTAGGAAAGAGTTGGATAAGGTGGTAAAGGATAACGACTGATTTTCAATTTGTTCAAACGGATACTATCCATTTTTCAGGATAGCATCCGTAAATCCGTCTCGGTTAGTCGGCTAGGAAATCCTAGATTGAAGATTGGCTGCTAAGGAACGTGCATAATACAACTAGGGCAACCATAAAGTTGACTAAGTCTGAGAATATTCTTTGCGGTTTTTCGTACAAAGGGAGCTAAGTACTCCTGAGACTCTTCGGCCGTTTTTGGTACAAGGTTCGCCTGAAACGAATGAGCCTTGTACTCCTGATCATAAGACATGGTCAAATTAAACCATTAACCATTCTCAAGACGACACCGCCAACATCTGCTCTAAAGCCAAACGCGCAGGTTTCGCAACATTAGGTAACACTTCGATTTGATTAACAACCCTGCCTTCAATCAAATTTTCCAGCACCCACAATAAATGCGCTGGATCAATGCGATACATGGTTGAACACATACAAACAATCGGTGCCATGTAATGGACAAACTTACCCTCAACTTGGCTTTCTTGGGCGAGGCGGTTGACTAAATTGATTTCAGTGCCCACTAACCAGCGTGTCCCCGGTGGCGAGGCTTTAATCGCTTTGATGATATATTCCGTTGAGCCAACTTCATCAGATTTTTGACACACTTCAAATGAACACTCTGGATGAGAAATCGCTTTACCATTGGGATAGGTGGCACGAAATTGTTCAATCTGTTCAGGAAGAAACTGTTGATGCACAGAGCAAAAGCCATCCCATAAGATGATTTTAGCATTCTTGATTTGTTCTTCGCTCAAACCGCCATTGGGTTTGTCAAAATCCCACACCACCATTTGTTCTAATGGAATTCCCATTGCAAAGCCGGTATTGCGGCCCAAATGTTGATCCGGAAAAAATAACACTTTTTCGCGTTGGGTAAAGGCCCATTCCAAAACGCGCCTGGCATTAGAAGATGTGCAGACAATACCCCCATGGGCACCACAAAACGCTTTTAAATCAGCGGCCGAGTTAATATAAGTCATAGGCGTAATGTATTCATCGGCCGCCTGTACCGCCGATAACTCGCGCCAAGCTTGCTCCACTTTTTTAAGGTTAGCCATATCCGCCATTGAACATCCGGCGGCTAAATCGGGCAAAATCGCTTTTTGCTCAGGTGCCGATAATATATCTGCAACCTCAGCCATAAAATGAACACCACAAAAAACGATATATTCAGCCCCCTGTTGGGCCGCTTGACGCGATAGTTTCAGAGAATCTCCTGAATAATCAGCATGTTTAAAGACTTCTTCACGTTGATAGTGATGTCCAAGAATCACTAAACGTTTACCGAGTTTTGCTTTAGCAGCAACAATACGCTCTTCACACTGAGCATCGTCTAGGGACAAAAAATGGTCGATGGTAAATTCGTAGATGCCCATAATTGATTACCTTACAGCTGCGCCGTTAAGGATCGGCGATATAGATATAGAAGAGTGCAAGGTAACCTTGCACTCCAACGCACAACGCGATGGCTCGTGATTTTACGGATGCTATCCCTTCTTAGGGATAGTATCCGTTTTAACATTCCTTGTCGTTTGCTAAGGGAACTAACTCCCAAAAATATACCAGCGGGGTTCGATTTTTCCCCAGGTTGCACCTGGGGCTATTCACATTTTCAGGCAAAAGTTTTTCTAGCAAACTTTTGCCTGAAAACCCCTTCGGGGTTGATAAAAGTGATTCGGGTATGTTTTTTGGAGTTACCTAAATACTAACCAAACTTATAGTGCTTTTTAACCTCGCTACGGATATCCCAAGTACAAGACATACCGGCAGGGAAAGTCACTAAATCGTCTACCCCAAACTTGACAGGCTCACCGCCGTCAGGCGTGACAATCACTTCACCTTCCAAAAGATAGCAGGTTTCGCTGCTATCATAAGTCCACGGAAATTCAGACACTTCTTTAGTCCAAATCGGCCAATTGTCAACACCCATCGCGTCCAGTTTGGCATGTGAAGGGTTATGTTCGACAGTAATATCACTCATAAAATTATTTTCCTCAAAATCACTAGGTACCACGGATAGTATCCCTTCAAGGGATGCTATCCGTCATTGAAAGAGATATACTTTATCTGTAACTACTCAGCCCTGAAAGGGCATTTTATTAAAGCCCAGGGCAACGCCCTTTTCACAAGAATAACAACGAACAAGCCCTTTATGGGCGCATTAAAATTTTAAATCGCCCCGAAAGGGCTTTAAATCATAAACGCCTGCACCTGGGGCGTTGCCCCAGGCTATAATAAGGAGCCCCGTTGGGGCTGAGTAGTTACCTTTATCTTTAAAAAGTGTGACAATAACCTTTGGCGAAGACATTGATCTACCTCCGCCTTAAAAAAATCCGTTAAATCCGTAAATCTGTTGTACTTCCATGTAAAACTCAAACGCAACGACAATAAGGAAAAATTATGAATCAAAAATATAGTCCACTATTTCAACCCTTTAACTTTCCTTGCGGTGTTCAAATCAAAAACCGCGTCCTCATGGCCCCAATGACAACATGGTCAGGCAATGATGACGGGACAGTATCGGATGCGGAAATTATCTATTATCGCACACGCGCCCATGGCGTTGGTACAATTATCACCGCAGCCGCATACGTCATGCCGCAAGGCAAAGGATTTCAAGGTCAAATTGGTGCCCATACCGATGATATGATACCTAGTTTAAAACGGTTGGCAACGATAATTCAAGCGCAAGGCGCAAAAGCCATTTTGCAAGTTTATCATGGCGGCCGCCAGTGTCCACCAGATGCGGTGCCAAATGGACAAGCCGTCAGTGCCAGTGCTATCAAAGCAGAACACGAGGGGGCTGTCGTACCCCGCGAAATGACCGAAGATGAAATTGTCCAAACGATTCAAGCATTTGGACAAGCGACCCGCCGTGCGATTGCAGCCGGCTTTGACGGAGTCGAAGTGCATGGCGCAAATACTTTTTTAGTCCAACAATTTTTTTCGCCGCACGCCAACCGCAGAAATGATAAATGGGGCGGTAGTGTTGAAAAGCGGATGACTTTTCCGTTGGCGGTGGTTGATGAGGTGATAAACATCGTCGCGAAACACGCTCAACAACCATTTATTGTTGGCTATCGTTTTTCACCGGAAGAAATCGAAAATCCCGGCATCACGATGGATAATACATTACAACTGGCTGATGCACTCGCGGATAAAAAACTGGATTACGTGCATGTATCAACCTTGAATTTTTTGGGCGGCTCGTTGCGGGATAAGGATGACCAAAAATCTCGTCCGCTGATCGTTGCCGAGCGTGTTGGAGATCGTATTCCTGTGATTGGTGTCGGTTCCATTCACACTGCCGATGATGCGATACAGGCCTTTGAAACCGGGATGCCGCTGATTGCGTTAGGGCGGGAATTGATTATGGAGCCAGACTGGATCCAAAAAGTGCAGGCTGGACAAGAAGATCAAATTTGTACCACGTTATCCAAAAATGCTCAAAAATCCCTTGTTATCCCTGATGGTTTATGGCAAGTCATTATGAAAAGAGTGGGTTGGTTTCCCGTCGTATAGCATCAGTTAGAAACAAACCTTCAAGGTTTTGGAAACGCTTTACGGTTTTGCCCTAATTAAGAACGTCAGCATCGGGTTTCGTGTCGCCGTTGGCCCGGTTGCGTGGACTCCGTAGCCCTCTTCACTTTTGCCCTCTGCACTTTACACTTTGACACTACAAGTTTAATTGTGAATTGGGAAGGGTTTGCGGGTTCCAAACAGAAGGTTTGGCAGGGCTGCTATGTGAGTACAGCGGATTATATGTGAGTACAGCGCATTGAAGGATTAAACGGATTTATAAACAGGCAATCACTACAAGGATTGTTATAATAAATAACTACAAGGATTGTATATAATAAAGGATAACTACAAGGATTGTTTATAATAAAGGATAACTACAGGGATTGTTTATAATAACGGATTAAAAACCAATAACTACAATAATTATATGCTTATTAAAGGATTAAAAACTTGTAGTTGGTTTTGATTTATCCTTTCTTATAAACAATCCTTGTAGTTATGGTTTTAAATCCTTTATTATATACAATCCTTGTAGTTGGTTTTGATTTATCCTTTCTTATAAACAATCCTTGTAGTTATGGTTTTAAATCCGTATCGATTAAACAATCCTTGTAGTTGGTTTTGGTTTATCCTTTCTTATCAAGATTCGCCTTGTACTTCTGATTTTCGTACAAGGTTCGCCTTATCATGTTTTATAAAAACGATGAAAAAAAAACACTCTACGAATTTTTAGGCGTTGAACCAGAAGCCACACCAGAAGAAATCAAAACGGCAGCTCAAGCTTTAGTGAGAAAATTTCATCCCGCCAAATATCCGGGCAATCATAAAGTTGCCGCTCGTTTTAAGAAAATTAAAATGGTTTACAATATACTGGCTAATCCACAAAAACGAGCTGCCTATGATGCGGGCTTAGCCAAAGCAGAAATGGAAGCGGCTACATTGGAACAATCTACGTCATCCCCAAAAAACGCTAAAAAAACGCTAAAAAAGGAAAGTATCAAACAGTGGGTGAAAACAATTGTCTCTGATATCAAAGTGAATTGGTTGATTTATATGAGTATTTTATTGCTTATTTTTGGTATTACCGTTTATTTTTGGTTGGTTAACATAACTGATTTATTACCTATTTAAAAAGGAAATACTATGCGTCCCAGTGGTCGAACCCCCAATCAACTTCGTCAAATTAATCTCATTCGTCATTACACACGATATGCGGAAGGTTCCGTATTAGCTGAGTTTGGGCATACCAAAGTTTTATGCACCGCGAGTGTTGAAGAACGTGTCCCTAGGTTTCTGAAAGCTAAAAAAAGAGGGTGGATAACGTCCGAATATGGTATGTTGCCCCGCTCTACCCACGATCGGATGTCACGCGAAGCCAGCACCGGCAAACAAGGTGGGCGTACCCAAGAAATTCAACGCTTGATTGGACGTTCAATACGGGCGGTGGTGGATTTAGAGGCCTTAGGCGAGCGTACTATCACCATTGATTGTGATGTAATTCAAGCGGATGGTGGCACACGCACTGCGGCTATCACAGGTAGTTATGTGGCTCTCGTTGACGCGATGCAGTCTTTGCTAAAAAGGCGCAAAATCCGCACCAATCCGATTCATGGTGCGGTTGCGGCTGTTTCCGTGGGTATCTATAAGGGAGTGCCTATTTTGGATTTGGACTATAAGGAAGATTCCGAAGCCGAAACGGATATGAATATCGTGATGAACGATGGCCTTGCCTACATTGAAATTCAGGGCACGGCCGAAGGACATGCTTTTCGCCAAGAGGAATTACAAGCCATGTTAAATCTTGGTAAGGAAGGTATTGGTCAATTGCTCGAAAAGCAAACCGCGGTTTTGTCAAAAAAATAGTCGCGTTCTTTTAAAAACCTTCGAGGTTTGGCAAACCTCGAAGGTATTATCTGAGTATTCATGCTTTATCTGGGGTGGTGAAAAGACTCTTTTACTCGATGTTCAATTTTTTGAAACCTATCAACCAGGGGCAACACAACCGGAGGCAAAAAACTTGATCATCGAGTTTTAGGCTTTGAATAATTTTCCCCATTTTATTTGACGGATACTATCCCTAAGAAGGGATAGCATCCGTTTGGACATCATCACTACCACAATTTTTATCGCCCTAGTGCAAGAACGCGGAAATTTCGAGACCACCCCAACGCCAACGGCTAAAGCCGTTGTCTAAAAGCGAAAGTCGGCTAAAGCCGACTAACCCCCAGTGCCCTTTAGGGTACTTGAGCTTTCAGACAACTGCTTTAGCTGT
>QNER01000355.1 GCA_003646175.1 Candidatus Parabeggiatoa sp. nov. 1 | reverse complement strand
TGAAAAATCTGCGGATTTTGGAGGCGCAAGTGGATAAACAGGGCCCATATTTTAATGGTGAACAATTCACGTTGGTGGATTCTACTTACGCACCGCTTTTTTTGCGTATGAAACATCTATTTGATACGGTAAAATTTTATGAGCCTGAAGAGTTACCAAGAATCAAAAGCTGGAGTGAAAATCTGTTGGTTTTGGACGCGATGAAAAATTCGGTGGTGGGGGATTTTTCGGAAATTTTCCGGCATTTTGTGCGCCGGAAAGGTAATGGCGGTTATATAGATACCTTAATGGGGTAGAATTAGGAGTGCAAGGCGTACCTTGCCCGATTTGACATATACTGGCAGTACAACTTCTTTCCGGATTTGACGGATTTATTTTGGCAGGAGTCCAAACGGAAGGAAGGGAGAGCATTGATAAATCAAGCTTTTGAATCCCATTCCGGTTTCTGGAATACTATAAATAGGCGGAGTGCAAGGTTAACTTGCACAGGGCAAAACCGTAAAGCGTTTCCAAAACATTGAAGGTTTCTAACTGAAAGCCAAAACCGTTTTTATTTCATTTTCACTGTTTTCAAGTTCGTCCTATAATATATATAATACCCCCCAGTGCAAAGTACGCTTTGTACCCCTAATAACATAACATTGTTCAACCATTTCATTATAAAAGGTGCCCAATTATGAAAATTTTCAGTCAATTTGGTCTGTTAATCGGTTTAATGTTGTCCTCACTGGTTGTTGCGGCTACTCAAAATGATCCGGGGCAAGCCTATTTTAATCGTGGGCATTTTGAACTCGCGGTGCAACATTGGGCTGGGGCATTGTCTAATATCTCACCTGAAAAAAAACCGGAACGCTACATAGATACGTCGGTGCGTTTGGCAGCGGCTTATCAATCCTTGGGCCGTTTGAGGGAGGCGTATCATGTCTTGCAAGACGCTCAGGATCGTGCAAAACAAATCAAGGATTCAGTACGCTTGGCTAGTGTTCTTATCCAGTTGAGTGATGTTCATCTTGCCATGCGTGATTTTCAAGAAAACCGTATGGATTGCGGCATGAAGAAAATCAGTCAGGACTTCATCCATTTTTTAGAAGACGAAACCCTGACACCAAAAGGGATGATAAATGAAGCGTTGTACTACCTTGAACAAGCTGAACAAGCTCTAGCGGGGCTTGATCCTAGAATGAGTAAGTATCCATTGCTGTGGGCAAATCTCTTTAACAAAAAAGGCAATATTCAGTTGCGAGATGCGGTTTTGTCCAAAGAAGAAACCGGCGAACTCCCTGATTATATTGAAAGTTATACTAACAGTATTAAATCAGCCAGCCGGGTAGTCGCTGTTCAGGTGGAGGAGCAAGAAGCTGAAACGTATTGTGGGGTTCTCATTAATTTAGCTAGTCAAGTAAAATTAAACAATAAGGTAACTGTTCAGACGAAAGCTCAAGTTTTAATTGCTAAAACGTTGATCAATTGCCTTAGTCAGACGGTACTACTTGAGGAGAATATTGACGACATTGATATTGACGATTTTTCAAATGAACTGGAAAATCAAGGGGTTCTTTGGGAAGTGGAAAAACTCGCTGATTCGCATGACAAAGCTTTTGCTTTTATCAATCTTGCTCAATTGATGTTAACAACTTCTTCATTAATAGATGAAGAACAACGCAACTTACACGCCCGGTATGTCTATTACGCTTTGACAAAAGCACTTGAGATTGCTGAAAAATTAGGAAATAAGCGTACAATCGCTTATGCTAAATTCTACCTAGCACAGTTTTATGAAAAAGCACAGTTTTATGAAAAAAAACCGCGTTACCTTAAGGCTATTTTGCTAACGAGGCAAGCGATTTTTTCGGTTCGGAATTATCTTCAATTCCCTACCGAACTTCAGAGAGAACTTTGGGGATACCCAGAACTGTTGTACCGGTTGAATTGGCAATTGGCAAAATTGCTAAACGCACAAGATTCCAATGCTAATCAATCTGAAATAGTCAGTGCCTATGAGAATGCTGATAAATATTTAAAGCAGACTCGTTTACACTATGGCAGTTTGTCACGCAAATTTAGCCATGATGCAGAGGAATTCTATTTAGATTGGGCCGATATTTTGCTTCAGCAAGCTTCTGGTAACATTCCCTCAAGAAGAAAGCAAGCTTTATTAAAATCTGTTATCAAAGTTGTTGAACAACATAACGCAGCTGAAGTACGCAATTACTTTCAAGATGAGTGCATTACAGAAAGATTGCAGTCCAAAATCCAAAATTTGGATACCAAATTACCCGATCAAGTGGCCGTTTTTTACCCTCTCTTATTTGAAGATCGTATCGAATTACTACTGGTTTCAAATAAGGGGATAACGCATAAGGCTTATCCTCGTACAAATATCAATGAGGAAGAAGAAACAATAACAGAAACGGTTAGTGAATTGAAACATATTTTCTCATCAGGCCCGAATTGTGGTGGTAAACGTGAACTTGATGCCAAGATTTACAAGTGGTTTGAACCAATCCTTGAAGAAGTGAGCAAGCAGCAGATAGATACCCTCATTATTGTTCCAGATGGTGAATTTTACGCCATCCCCTTTGCCGCTTTGTACGATAAAAAAGCGCAACAATTTCTTATTGAGAAATATGCGCTGATTGTTACACCCGGGATTAATTTAACTGATCTCAGAAAACCACAACGTCCTGAACATGTGTTGCTCAATGGGTTGTCAGTTAATGTCGGTGGTTTCCCCAAACTTTGCAACGTACCCAGTGAAATAATGAAGCTTTCCTGTTTATTGGGGGGCAATACCAACGTGTTTGACGATAAAGCTGACAGCGATGCTTTTGACAGTTGTTTGACCAACAGGAAAACAGCCTGTGAGAATGGTAAGACAGTGGATGATTCGGTTGAAGCAAACCGAAACCTTTTTCAGTGTTTGAAAAACAAAGGTATAGAATGCCCATTGGAGGATATAGATATCCTTCAGGACCAAGAGTTCACGGTTTCTAACGTGGAGGAAAAGTTCAGAGAACAAATCCCTTATTCTATTGTCCACTTTGCAACCCATGGTGAGTTTAACAGAGAATCAAGTGAAACCTATTTGCAAACCTATCATGGTGAAATAACAATGGATAAGTTGCGTGAACTTATTCAGGCAAATAAAAGTTTTGGTAGTCGGCCAGGCGATTTGCTCACATTAAGTGCCTGTGAAACCGCACAAGGAGATGAAGATGGGCGCGCCGCTTTTGGACTTGCAAGCGTAGCTATCAAAGCAGGTGTGCCGAGTACATTGGCAACATCTTGGATTGTAGATGATGTTGCCAGTGTACAATTAATGACTGGTTTTTATAGGCGGTACCTTGGCTCCTCTTTATCAAAAGCAAAGGCATTGCAAGAAGCCCAGGTGCAACTGTTAAACTCAAGTACTTCTTGTGGTAGGAAAGGTGAAAAACAATATGAGTCTCCTCACTATTGGGCCCCATATTTGTTGATAGGAAACGGGTTATAAGATTGTATATATAGCACTGACATTATAACCCTGGTCATGAATCCTCGTTCCAACGCTAGCGCGTTGGAATGCAGATTGCATACTCAGCCTATGTACAGGACAAAAATTATAATCGATTGATTTTACAGTATTTCGTGATGCTATCGCTTTTTTTGCGATAGTATCACTTTTTCGGATAAAAAAATATCGATGCAATAACCAGTGTTATTGTTTTAGTGATACATACGCCACAAAAAAGCGATAGCATCACAGCTTGAACACTTTTTTGTCCTGTACATACATAGATACTCAGCACCGCCACAATTTGAGCTTTTTTGTTTTGGTTGTTTCGGGAATGAGGCACTATTTCCCGAAAGTATAGTAACGCTCCAGCGTCACGGATAGGCAGCTGGATGTCGCCACTTATAGCATTTCCCGATTGCGTAAAATACAATTTAATTTTAGTTCCAGATAGTTACACTGGCTATATTAATTTCGCACCTTCGGTGCTTTAAAACCTTTATTTCGTGATGCTATCGCTTTTTTGGCGAAACATTTCGTGATGCTATCGCTTTTTTGGCGATAGTATCACTTTTACGATTCACAACATTTCGTGATGCTATCGCTTTTTTGGCGATATAGCATTTCCCGATTGCGTAAAATACAATTTTAGTTCCAGGTAGTTACACTGGCTATATTAATTTCGCACCTTCGGTGCTTTAAAACCTTTAAATTTTTATGATTAATTTAATATTTTTAACCTATTTTTGTATTTCATGCAATCGGGAAACGCTATAAGAGGGGGTAAAAGAAAGAATCAGTGCTATAGAAAACGTCATTGTTAGAATAACGAGTTTCTGTCTGATTTCTACTAATTGTTTGGGTTCATCCCATAGGCGAGATATGGGGCTTTAGAAAATCAGATTCCGTATTGACTCAAAAATTGATCCAGTTTTTATTCCTGGTATAAAAAACAATCAATAAGTTACGGTTTGGTTTTGACTTCACCATTCACCATTCACCATTCACCATTCACCATTCACCATTCACCATTCACCATTCACAATTTTCATCACCCCAGGCGAGAGCCTCCTTCACCTCCCTAAGGCTTTCTTCTCCGGCTAGTGCAGGATCGCTACAGTTTCGAGACCGCCTCAGCCAACCGCTTGTAGCAAAGAAGTTTTTGCGCGCAAAAATTTTGGCGCGAAAGCAGTTGTCTGAAAGCGAAAGTACCGCATCAGGACACTACAAGAGGGTTAGTCGGCTTTAGCCGACTTGAGCTTTTAGACAACGGCTTTAGCCGTTGGCGTTGGGGCGGTATCGAAATTTCCGCTTTCCTGTACTAGCTATGTGTTGAAAAGCTTCAAGCCAACACTTAGATGGTATTTCCTCAAAATTAATGAGCTGGGAATAATCCTGTGAACAACCCGTTCTTTTAACAGTTAGCTTGCGCGTTATCGATTTCCGAATGTCTTTCCCAGTGCGAGCATCCTTCACAAAACTTGTGACTTTAACCCAGTATCTCTTACCGGCTTTAAACCGAAAGTCTTTTTCCTTTACTTCTACAAAAGTCTGATCAGTTTCTGTTTTCCAACGTTGGCCGTTTCCTTTCACTGTCACACGATAAGGAGGCTGTCCCCCTTCCCAAGCAAAAACAACAACCTTTTTTCCGGGTAGTAATATAGTATTTCTCGCCATTAACGGCATTTTGAGGGTTCCCCGGTGATGCCCAAGCCTCCTTTGACTGAAAGACTCCCTATAAGCAAATCGACTCACTCTTCCATTCCACCCATTACACCACACACTATTGCACCCCCATGCCTGTGGTAAACTGGAACGGTTTGCTTCTCTTTCCCAATTATTCAACCGAGTTTCTTCATAAGAAACGCCTTCTGGCAAGTCTACCGGCTGGACAACCGTTTGCAATTGCCCTTTGACATTGACAATCTTTGCTTCTGTCGCCACAAAGCTTGTCCATTGCGTCATTAAGCGATAAGTCAAGCCTAGCTGTGTGATTTGTTCAACCCAGTCTGTGGTTCGCCCATTGCGTACCATTTGATTCATCAAGTGATGCACCTTTTGTCGCGCCCAAACTGTTGCCATCGCTTCATGGGCTGGCTCGTTTTGGCGGAGTCGGACACGCACTTTTTGTTCATAAACCCGATTCGCTAATTGTCCACGCACCAGAATGGTGTCGGTACCGCCTTTGGTATAACGTCCATGGATACGAATCGGTTGTCCCGCCCACAAATCAGGGACTTTGGCCGGCTGAAGTTCGGTGACATCCAGATTTCCCCAATCGATTTCGATATGCGCTAACGCCGGACGATCAACGCGCTGGAAGAATTGGTCGATGACTTTCTCGCTGTTTTCATCTTGACGCACATAAAAAGCTTCTCCACGGCCCAATTCAGCTATTCTATCCAACAAATAGCGGTTCACCGACGAACCCACGCCTAAACTGAACACCCGCGCACTGCGTCTTTCCTTGTCAATGGCTTGAAAAATACCGAACTCATTACCCACATGACCATCTGTTAGCAAAAACGCAATGCGTAAATAGCCATCAGCCGCGGGTTGTGACAGGGCTTCGGTAATGCCTTTACCCATCTCCGTGCCACCCCCACTTTGGAAACCGCTCACATAATACGAGGCTTGATTGGCATCAGCTTGGGTATAAAGCCGCGGTTGTTCCCATAATGTCCCGGTGTCGCCGGCAAAGCGCACCACATTAAACCTATCCATCGGGCGCATACCTTGAATTAGCCGCTCCATCGCCTCTTTGGATTTGGCAAGCGGAAAGCCACGCATGGAGCCTGACGTATCAAGGATAAAAATCAGCTCGCGGGGAACAACTTGAGCATCTGTCACCGTTTTTTGGGGTTGAATGATCAACGTAAAAAAACCGCCGCGTTCATCATGGTGAGCAATCGTCGCGATTTCAGGCGCAGTGCCAGCCACTTGGTAACGCAATACAAAGTCTTTATTAGGCAACCGATCAGTGCGCTGGAGTTTGATAGTGTACTCATGGGGATTAATCTTGTTAAGATTAATTTGATGAGACGGAGACTGCACATGTTGGATAGGCACGCCGGCATCCAATTTCACCGATAATGCAATATCATGCCCGGTGCGTATTTCTGGATTCAGCACCGGTGGCGCAATCCGAGAAGCATCCGGCACGATGTCCGTATCCAGTGCCCAACCGGTACCGCTATACCCAGTCACCTTCCCCGGCATATAGCGAGGCCCTACCACCATTGGGAAAACCAATTCATAATGCCCGTCAGCATAACGCAGGATATTCACATAGCGAATGCTAATAACAATGTTATCACTGGGCATGATATTGGCGACGAATTGGGTAAAGATATTAGGGCGTTCCTGCTCCAACAATGAAGCCCGTTGTCCCCGTTGTCGCGCCTGCTCATAAATCTTGCGAGCCTCATCTTTACGTTTGATAAGCCCTTTGATGGTGCGTTCACCAATTTTCATTTGCATATCATCCACGGCCGCGTCATTGGGCAGCGGAAAGGTATAAACGGCTTCAATTGGCTTTTCAAACTGGTTATGATAATGTTGCGTAACGGTAGCACTGGCCACAAAACCAGACACGTCGATTTTGACCTCGGTGTGCTTAAGCGGCATTTCCAGTTTTTTTACCGGTTTTTCACCACCGATTTGTGACACTTCAAGGGTGCCAGGATTAACCCCTTGAGCTAAATTACCCGGACGTTCAGCAGTGTGGGCTAAAGCGGCCACAGCCGCGGGCGCAGGTTTGCTTTCCAATCCCGAACTTTTGGGTCTGGGAACCTCAAATGAAACGTTGCGGGCGGGGTTGCAAACCCCGCTCCGCCCGGCATTCGGGGCACCATATCCCGCTGTGCACAAAGTGCTGAAACGATGACAGCCAAACAATGACAACAATAAAATTGCTATCACAAAGATTCTAAAAAATGAGAACATAATGGATTGTCCT
Source organism: Candidatus Parabeggiatoa sp. nov. 1 (assembly GCA_003646175.1). GTDB lineage: Bacteria > Pseudomonadota > Gammaproteobacteria > Beggiatoales > Beggiatoaceae > Parabeggiatoa. The sequence continues at coordinate 201 of QNER01000355.1, read as the reverse complement.
ATAATTAAGCAGCAGTTAATGATTTATACGTTTATCTCACATAAACAGACAACCGGAGAAAAAATAATTAGCTTAGAAATTAATTGTAGGTGGATCAAATCTATGTATAGGACAAAAATTATAACCAATTGATTTTATGAGTGTTCAGTGATGCTATCGCTTCTTGTGGCGTATGTATCACTAGTACAGTTTCGCTGCAAT
>QNER01000354.1 GCA_003646175.1 Candidatus Parabeggiatoa sp. nov. 1 | reverse complement strand
GTCATTGTGAGCGTGATTGCATCGTTCGGATTAGCGCTTTGAATGCGGAAACCTGAAAGACCATAAAGGCTATTATCAGGTTTGTAAAGGCTGTTACTGATCTCCCAACCCTTGGTTTGCGAAATACTCACGTTACTCGGCTGAAAATAGTGATACGGTTTGCCGACCGGCAACATGCCGCGGCCGCCAGAACCAAAGCGATCTTGGAATAACTGACGAAGTCGGCCACTAAATTTATCACCAACCGTATGGCTATCACCAATATGAAGAATATTGACGGATTTCTGGCAGCAAGTCAGGTGGTTGAGTGAACGGTAGAACGGTGCTAAAGCCTTTCTTCCAAAATACGTCGATGGGAAAATATGCTTCAAAACAGCGGCTTCTAAAAGTTCGGTCTTCGGCTTTGCCGAGGAGGCGACAGCCTTAGCCGATGGCTTTGTCTGAAACGTTTTTTTTGGGACCCCCTCCGGCGAAGTTTCACCACTTTGATCTGATACTGCCGTTTGCGGTATGCAACTGAATAAAAACAGAGCCATCAAAAAAAACGCATATAACAGATGTTTAACCATGATTTGCCTAGCGGTTTAAAACCGGCAAGTCCTCGTAAATGTGTTTTAAAATATAGTGTGCCAACAATTCATAGCCGCGTTTGCTAAAATGGACCCCATCTGCTGCACGTAACAATCTTTTTCGCCCGGATTTGTCCAATCCATAGGCCGAATACTTGCCCTTGTTATTGACTGTTAGATGCCAAATCGGTAAGTAACGCATAGCGGCAAACGATGCTGCACTTTCTTGGTAAAAACGATTAAGCATCAGCACTTGATCCACCATATTGTGACGGCGTACTGCGGGTAATCCCACCCAATAAGTCGGTATTTTATTGGCTTCCAGTAAGCCCATCAATTGATTGACGCGCTGCACATAAACGGTTTTCCATTGCTCGGAATTGTAGGACAAACGTTGTTTGCTGTTTGACAGAAGCAAGCTTTGGCCATCATTGGTGCCCATCAAAATCACCGCAATATGGAACCTCTGTTGGTTAAGTAATTGTTCAACCTTATTTTGCCACTTAAAAGCCGTTAAACCGCTAGAAGTGACGGTTTCTCGAAGAACCGTTATTTGTTTATTATGACGCAGTTCGCGGTAAATCGCGCCCCAAATGCCATCAGCCAGAGAATCCCCGATAACAGCAATCGTGATAGATTGTGGTTGGACCGATTTTTTTTCTAGGGTCGCTTTAAAAGCGGCCCGAATCTGTTCTCGTTTTTGGTTAATCAGTTTTTGGTGGGCAGAATCAACCAGCTTTTTAAGTTCATCACTGAAAACCATTTTAGCTTGGCCGGTTGTAATAACACCTTTATAATCGCCTTTGGCAAACAAGTGTTGTAATTCGGTCAAAGCAATATTTAATTGACTTTTAGCACGAGCCGCTAATGCTTGTAATTCGGGGATATCAAACCGGCTTGCCACATCAATCGCTTTTTGTAATTTATTCTCTTTCAGAAGCAAAGACATTTTGTTTCGTGCGGCTTGTACCGCCAAGGCTTTTTCAACCAGCTGTTTAATCTCATCACCATATTTTATTTTAGGTGCGCCCTGCGTAATCACCCTGTCATAATCACCTTTAGCAAACCAATGCTGTAATTCTGTCAGAACCACCCTCATTTTCTGTTTAGCACTGGCCGCTAATTTCTGTAATTGGGGGGTATCAAACGCGGCTGCTATTTCAAAAGCCGCTTGGTATTTCTCCGCAGCTATTAATTGAGGCACTTGTGCTTGTAAAATCATAAGCTGCTGCTTTGCTTCAGCTTGTCCTTGGTTCGCAGCCTTTAATAACCATTGTATTGCTTGAGGCCGGTCTTTAGAAAGGCCAATCCCTTGGCTTAATATCACGCCCAGTTTAAATTGCGCTTGCGCCAATCCTGGTTCTGCGGCTAAACGATACCAGCGTGCGGCTGCGGGATAATCGTATTTCTGTTCGTATTGAGTACCAATCTTAAAAGCTTCAATAGCACTGTCCGGCGCGAGAGTACGCTTTGGTAATTTTCCATTGACGGTTCCCGCATGAGAGGGTGCCGGTTGAGAAGGGAGCCAGTCATTAGCCGCCTTGCTTCGTCTTTCAAGGTGATTGGATGGGTGCCAAATAGCCAGCTTAAACGTCAACACGATAAATAGCAGTGTAAACAAACCTAAAAAAACGGTTTTAGCAGACATTTTATCAGTTAGAAGGATTCGGTTGTCAATTCCAGGCTAAAGTGGGTGCTATTAAAAGTGCGGGGATAATAACAATTGTGGATTGAAACGCTTGTTATGATGTCAGTCGTCAGAGCGCGTCATCGGTTCAGGCGCATTCTCAAAACATGAACTCCAATTAAGAATTGCTCTAAAAACCAAATCAAATGCTCCAAAAAAAAGCGCAAAAATGGGGGGCGGTGTTGTTTGAAGATTTGGAGCCAAAAATGGAGGCTTATGGCAACCCCGCACTTTTAATCACACCGGCTAAAGCGTTTTGTGCACAAAAAAAATCAATTCGTCGCGAAAGTTAGAGCGACGCTGTCTTTCGCGACGAAATCAATTATCTTTCACCAACGCTTCGTCAAATTTATCCAAAAAGCTAGGGCGTTGAAAATCAGGTGAATTTTGTCCAAAAGCATTGAAAAAAATTAATTAAAAAGAGTCGCTTAAATAACCCTGTTTCCATTCAAAACTAATACTTCATAATTCGCTATAGAAGCTTTTGCGCGCAAAAACGGATAAAGCGAACACAATTTATTCAAGTGCTTTCAACGTTATTCTTGCTCACTCAATGATGCGCCACCCCGGTGTGATCTTTTCAATGGAAAAAGGCGGTTTTTGTGCTTAAATTTGAAAAACCGCCGACGGTGTAATATCTATGTACAGGACAAAAAAGTGTTCAAGCCGTGATGCTATCGCTTTTTGTTTTGAGCCTCACTAAGGAACGCGCATAAATTAGGAAACGTAAGGGGTGCAGCAACGGATTACTCCTTTTTCGCAAAAGTGATACTATCGCCAAAAAAGCGATAGCATCACGAAATCAATTTCGCAAAAGTGATACTATCGCCAAAAAAGCGATAGCATCACGAAATCAATTTCGCAAAAGTGATACTATCGCCAAAAAAGCGATAGCATCACGAAATCAATTTAAAATCAATATGTGTCAATGCGTAAGTCCTAACTACAAGGATTATTTATAATAAAGGATTAGATCATTTCGATTCTATTCATCACTCTCTGGCGGATTGAGATACTGAGCATACTTGAAATCTGTCAAATTTTTAACGTTGAAAAAATCGGATTTTTGGGTGAAAAACGGATTTTCACTTGACAGAGAAGGCGAACAAAATCCTTGATTATAATTATTATCCGTTATTATAAACAATCCTTGTAGTTCTAATGGGTGGTCAAAAAAACTTGAATATCGAATATCACTACTTTTTGGGGACTACCCAATTTAAAATGAACAACTATCTATCAATGAACTTTCACCAACGCCCTAATACTTAAAAGTAACACACTGATTATTTATCCAAAAGCCCATTTTCCATCAACAGTGCCTTCCTGTTCAAAAAACCATTAACCAATTCAAATACTTTCAATGATAAAAAGGAGGGGTGAGCCACTCCACGTAAGTTTGCACTTGCATTTCCTTCCACTCAATGATGCGCCACCCCGGTGTGATATGTTCAATGGAAAAAGGCGGGTTTTGTGTTTCAATTTGAAAAACCGTCGATGGTGTAATATGAATAAACTTATTATTTTTAATCACCGTTTTTTCAGCATGGTAGTGCCCACAAAATATATGTTGTATTTGTGGGCATTGGCTCAACACTTGCCAAACTTCGTCAATATTTTGCAACGCATGGTGTTCGTCCATAAACTGACAGCCACATTTAAGCGGTGGATGATGCACAAATAACAGTGCCGGTTCTTTAGGTTCTGAAAGGGTTGAAAGCCATTCCAATTGTCGTTTAGCGATTCGATAAGGGGAGCTATCTAAAAATAACAAACGCCTTCCCTTAACGACATGACTAAAATACAGCATTCCGTTTTTGACCGAACTGTCAGGTAACGCAAATACTCTTTTCATACGAGCGACATGATCGTGGTTACCCGCCATTAGAATATACGGGCATGGAAATGTGGCCAATGTTTGCTTTATCCACGTATAAGCCTCCGGTTCACCTTCAACGGCCGTTAAGTCACCAGATAAAACCAATAAGTCCAAAGGCTTTTTAGCCAACACTTGCAACACATCAAGAAATTGTTGACGTGGGTTTATGCCCCTATACTTCGCTGGGCCAATGTGCGGATCGCTCACTTGTGCAATGGTCAAGTCATTTAACATTCTCAAAACTCCTTAAAAATCACATCAATCATCATCACCCAACATAAGCAGGCGTTGCGCGGGCCTTTAAGTCAGCAACGATTTGTTGCACTTCATGGTCAGACACAAAACTGCCATGCACACGAATTGGCATCCCGGTGCCCGCCGTCATATAGAGCATATCCCCTAGCCCAAGCAACGTTTCGGCCCCAATTTGGCCTAAAATGGTGCGCGATTCGCTGGGTTTAGTGACCTGAAACGCTAAGCGAGTCGGAATATTGGCCTTAATCACACCGGTGATCACATTCACTGTCGGATACTGTGTCGCCACAATAATATGAATGCCAGCCGCACGGGCTTTTTGGGTTAAACGGGTCAGAAAAGGCTCGATTTGTTCCTCCAGTTCTGGGGTCATTAACTCTGCAAGCTCATCAATAATCACCACAATATAAAACAACGACTCCTTGGACTCTGCATCTTCAACCGATTGATTCTGCTGACGTTCCTGTGTATGGTTATAATCTTCAATGTTACGCGCCCCAATGCTTGCCATTAAGCGGTAACGACGTTCCATTTCTTGGACACACCATTGTAAAGCGGGCAGGGTTTGCGCCATTGCAGTTATCACCGGCATCAATAAATGTGGCAAATCGGCATAAACCGATAATGCTTGGCTGCTGCTATCTATTAATAAAAAACGTACCGCTTCTGGGCTCGATTTATACAATAAACTGATAATAAAAGTATTAATTGCCTGCGTTTTTTCTGCCGCATCGCAACCTGCGATCAAAATGTGCGGGATACGGGTTAAATCAATAACCTTCTGTTGTCCGCTTATCTCCTCACCTAATGCAACCATCAACGGGGACAAATTGTCCTGAAATTCGGGCGTTGTGAGTAATTCGCTTAAATAAATGGTTTGACGCTTGGCATTGGGCATTTCAATGTCAAGTACGCCCGGCTGATTTTCCAGTACCCGCGTCTTTGGGGCGTTTAAAACCTTTGCCAGTGCCGAACCCATCTCATCAAGATGATTGGTATTGATAGGGGTGATTGTGCTGACCTCGAATGTCGTCAACACCGGCCCCGGCTGTACCGCATTGACTTCGGCTTCAACTTGTAAAGCAGCAAAAGCTTCTGTTATTTGTTGAGAAAGCAGTTTGACATTGGGCGCAGCGGGACGACGGTTGGGCACCGGGTCTAATAAGCTTAATGCTGGCAACAGCGAGGCTGCAGGTCGTATCAGGTTGACCGCGTCCATCTGCTTCGGCGTGCCAGTATCGCTTTGGCTGAGGTTGGCGACGGGACTTGTTTCAGGCGCATCTTTGACAAAGTAATCATCCTCTTCATCTAAGTAGGCTTCTACATAATACTCGCGTTCTTGACGCCATTCGGCCCGACGCTGTTCCCAGCGTGTGTAGCCTGTCAAAGTCCATTGGTGCAATTTATCAAACATAATTTTCGACCCATGGTTAGCGAACTGTAACCCTTGTTTGGTATGGACCAAAAACCAAGGCCAGAATTGCTTACGCATATATTTTTTAGTCACCGGCAGCCAATGGTGTAAAGTGTGATCGCCCAAGGTATCCATCAGCTTTAGCCATGATAACCCGGTCAGTAAGGTGATCCCGGTAAAAAAGACCGCGAGCAAAATGAGGGTGGCTCCCAATTGATCAACCATAGCGACTAAACCATTGCCAATCCATAAGCCCAAAATGCCACCGGCATGGGTGGGCAGTAAAATGCTTTCGGTTCTAAAATGCACAAGGGCGATGCCGCAACCGGCACTCAAAGTCAGGATAAAACCAAGGCCAGGAATCACTAAACTTTTAGGTTCTGCAAAAATCTCATGATGGCGCCCCTGATAAATCAGCAAGCCCATATAGCCAACCATAATGGGAAATAAATACGCAAAATAACCAAATAGGAAAAAAAAGAGGTCAGAAAATAAGGCTCCGACAATTCCGCCTTTGTTTTTGACTTCTTCCACTGAGCCACTGCGTAACCAGCTTGGATCGCTATCCGGATAATACGTGAGCAACGATATAAATAGGTATAGCCCGGCAAAGCAAAAAACGATTAGGACCAAATCGCGTAAACCGTGTTTTATGGGCTGCTTTTTTCGAGTAGCATTGATTCGCCGACTACTACGACGGGCTTGAGTCATCTGCATGTTGAATTCCTCATCAATTATCAGTTCTTTGCCTCCAGTTGGAGCGATGCTGTCAACTTTCGCGGAGAAATCAATTCCACGCAAAAGTTTACTAGAAAAACTATTGCTACGAAATCAGTGCTAATGCGAGGACTCTTCGATTGAAAAGCGTTCTCTCTGAGTCGTTCTCTACGCAACAAGTATACCCCCCCCTTGCCCCGTTTGCTTGACTTGAGACAAAACTTCATCAAGGTGAATAAGCAATGTTTTTAAGTCAGTCTCAATATCCAAGTCTAAATCCCCCTTATACGAAGATGCCCCAATGCTTAAACTTATTTGCAGTAATTCCCCAATGTGTGTTTTAACGGATTGTTGTTGAATGCGTTTTAAAACAACGGAGGGGTTTAGGTGGTTAAAGTTCCACAACACCATAAGAAATTTATCGTCATCCCAACGTGCTAACCAATCACCATCGCGGATGTTTTTTGACAGGAGTTCCACAATCTGTGTCAAGCAAACATCACCCAAATGATGCCCATATTTTTCATTGATCTTTTTAAACTGATCAATGTCGATTAAAGCCACTAGCATTTGATTTTCTTCACGGCGGGCACGCGCCACATCTTGGCGCAAACGTTCCTCACCAGCCAGACGGTTTGGGATACTGGTTAATGGATCTATTGTGGCAGAGAAATTAAACGAGCGGCTTAGTAAATCCAATTTTTCAATGGTATATTGAACATTAGCCATCAGTTGACCAATGATATCCTCAAAACCAGTGGGCAGTTTAGGTTTTTGTTTTTTATTAAGATATTGGTGTAGCGCCTTTGCTGTCAAGTTAATCGGTTCTAGTAACAAATACAATAAAAAGAGGGTAGTTGCGGTTCCAACCAAGGTGGCGAGTAAAACAACGAGGAGGAGGGAAAGTTTATCACTTAGGCTTAATGACAAATTCGTCAACAGATAGATCGTTAAAATGAACAAAGGTACAAGGCTGCCTAGAAAAACAATCGCGATGATTTTTCGGGCATAACTCCTTTGTAGTAGCGGCAAACGAGAGAGTGCCAAATAAAATTTGAGTTTATTATTGTTCATCATAAAATTCTCAACCATATCACGTCAATTATCAGCCAGTAGCGAGGGCAAAGGCGGCTT
>QNER01000353.1 GCA_003646175.1 Candidatus Parabeggiatoa sp. nov. 1 | reverse complement strand
TTATTCGTAGGGTGGGTAAGTGGGCGTTTTGATATTCGTTTAGGCCTTAAATCTTACCGCCCACTTGCCCACCATTTGCCCACCATAATCGCACCGGTTTTGTAGAACAACCTGCCTATTAATCGCAAGTGAATCAAAGTGTTATCGCGCCAAGCCAAGCAACGGGTAGGAGAAATAAAAAAAGCCCCTTGGCTGGGGAGCCTTGGGGCTTGCTTTGTAGGATAGCGAATGGCGCTAAAGCTAGGATAACGATTGTTTGATTGCTAATGATGCCATGCGAGAGAGACAGCGACGCGAAATCCAATGTCATCAGATCGGGCTGTCAAGAAATCACTGCGACGGCTAACCGCACGGCTACTAGAGGAACTGTGATACCAGGAACCGCCACGTAGAACTCGGTGATTATTATCTTTTGTACCTTTTTTCCAGATACGGCTGTCAGAAGGCGCATTTTGATAATTGTCATGCCAAGGATCAGCTACCCATTCCCAAACGTTACCGACTGTATCGTATAAACCAAATGGATTCGGTTTAAAAAAACCTACTGGGGCAGTACTTTTAGCCTCCCATTCGCTACCACAATCATCGCAATTCGCCAGATTCACAGCCATTTTGTTACCCCACCAATATTGAGTTGTTGTGTCACCCCGCGCTGCGTATTCCCATTCTGCCTCTGAAGGTAGACGATAGGATTTTCCCGTTTGTTGACTTAACCAGTGGGTATAAGCATTAGCATCTTGCCAACTGACACAAATCACAGGATGGTTATCAGATTGTTCAAATCGAGGATTACGCCAATTTCTGCCCGAATCATCACCTACCCCGCCAACACATTCTCCGCTTTTTTCAGCCTGAGTTTTATAGCCGGTATCTTTGATAAATGGTTTAAAGTCAGCGACGGTAACTTCATACTTTCCTATTGCAAATGAATTGAGGTTTACCCAATGCGCTGGCTCTTCTTTTGTGTCCAAATCACCGCCTTGACTATCTCCCATTTGAAATGAACCCTCTGGAATTATGTTCATTTCTGGCCCTAAATGGCCATTAGGTAAATGATCACGGAAAACGTTGTCAGATAGCCACAGAGTGGAAGTCAATCGTTCTTGTGCTTTTGGTGGTGATTTTTCAGAGAATACCTGAGAATGTGAAGCGTCTGAACAGACATCTAAACCAAACCAACATCTCAATTCTGGTGTGGCAATTTCTGCTAATACAGCAATGATGGCTACGATTAAACTGATAACAACAATTGTACCTTTCATTTTGTCTATTTCTTAAATGTGGCAATGAGATGACTACCATTTTAATCCGGGTTATACAGAAAACAATATTACCACTGTGTTTATAAATATTGGCAAGTTCAGCATATTCATCTCTTCAAAGTTTCTTGTCGGTGTCTTGTCAAATAAAAAACGCGATGCTCAACTTTTTATAAGCCGTTAATTATAAAGGCTTATTTATGAAAGTTAAACATCGCGTTATTTGTCATGCTAGTTTAGTTAGCATTAACATCAAAATATACGAATTATGATTTATCTTTGAAGCTTGTAGTAGGCCTTCAAAGGTATATCAGGATTATCGCTCAGCTCCACGACTATCACATTAGTTATCTCATTATTTCTTTTAAATTCATCGCTCCAGTAAATATTTGTCCCATCGACCGCTTTATAATGCCACCCTTTGAGTGATTTGTCTTCTCCAGGTATTTCCTTAGCTGACTCAATTTTGCTGTTGGGATAATACGCATTGAGTACTGTTTCGCTATCCCAATCTTTGCGAGCTATTTTCACCATTTTTTCCACTACCTGAATTACTACAGCAAGTGACTTTGGTGGTGTATTTTGCCCAATTTGCTCCTTTTTTGTCGATGATGGTGTTGATGGTGTAGTTTGTTCCTGCAAACTATCTGAATTTTCCAAAGAGATAGTTTTTTTACCAGATACTTGATTTTCAAGAGGTTTAGAGGTAGTCTGTGTTGTTGGAGTTAAAGGCTTTGGTTGTTCTGATGGTATTGTTTCACAACCAACTATTGACAACACATAAAATAAGCACCCAAATTTTGACAAAATACCAACCTTAATTTTCATTCTTAAATTTATCTCCTTTTTCTTGATTAAGAGACTTTATACCGATTTAACATAATCAAAATCAAATGTATTTATATGGAGCTAATTACGAAACTAGAATGAAAAAATCATATAAATATTAGACTTGCCCCTAAATAACGTAACTGGTTGAAATACGGTACATAAAATCAAGAATTTAGCTTATTAAGGGACAAATCTATTATATCAAATCAGTATAGTGTCCAAATTTCCATTTATCTTACTTTAAAAGAGGAAAACTTTTTTTCAGTCCGTTTTTTTGGAAATACATGAGCCCCCATTCGATATTGCAGCAGCAGGATATAAAATTTGAACCCGTCTTCTCTCAGGTTCCCCTTTATCTATTCCTTTGCTTAGGAATTTTACAGCTTGACTTTCACAGATATTTTGCTCAAATCTCTGTTCAGGTTGATTTTCACCACATGATGCAATAATGATTCGGGGAGAATCCTTTTTTTCTTCTCTTCCTTCACATATTTCTAGTTTCTTCCCATTCAATTTCAATTTACACAAGTCATCAATAACTTGTTTGGCTCTACGCCAACCTAATTCTAAATTATAGCGAGGTTTTCCGTAATCATCAGCATATCCTATAACGATTAAATCGTCTGGCTGGCCTGTTATCTTATCTTCAAGTTCTCTTGCCAAAGCATCCAAATCTTCAATTTGAGAACCATCATGACGTGTGATTTTCACCCCCCGATTCAATTGTTCACTATCAAAATCAAAACAGGATAGTGTATAACTTACTGTAGTTGATTCTCTTGATTCCTCAAGTGCATTTGTAAGATCATAAAAACTTCCAAGAGGCCGATCACTTTTTTCTCTACTACTACCCAGCAAAGCAGACATGTCACAGGATATGACTTTATGGTTATAAAATATACCCGTCAGTGACTCTTTTCTCTTTTTCAAAAAATGATACTTATCAAGCTCTTGCATAGCTCCTGCTACCAAATGTTTTTCTAATTCTTTTTTAAAACATTTCTCATCACATCCCTTACACTTTCTCTCAACCTTCATCCCAAAAGTATCAAATAAGTTTCCAGTAGTTTTTAGAACCTTTTGGGTTAATTTGGGGCTACCCGTTTTTTCTTCCAATTGACTACTGTAAGTCAAGCAAATCGAATACTCACTTATAAAACGCCTATTAGAGATGGGTAAAGGTACGAGTCCATTTATACTATCTTTTCCAAAAACCTGACACAGTTGTGCCGTTCCCATTGCGCTTAACTGCATTATCATGTACTTGTCATGCTTTTTCTCTTCATCAAAATCATCAGGATTGTATAAGCAACTATTTTTTTTATAGGCTCCTGAATTATTCAGAAAAGTGGAACACATGTTCTTCACACTACTGTGAAATTTAGCTTCACAAGCTGATATGTATGCATTTTTAGAAATAAAATACTTATTGTTAGTGTCAAATTTATTTCTAATTTTAGCAACCTTCTTTATTTGCAAAGAAATACGACAAAATATATGTGCAGCTAGTTCTCCCGCAAGTTTTCCAACTCCTTCCCAGTTGTCTTGACAACGATGCGCTATTTTTACAAACACACTTGTCAAACCTTCAACCAACCCATTTCCATAGTCATTGTAATCATTGAGGCTTTCAATATCCTTGAAGATAAATAGTTCAATATTTTCTATTTTTTCATTCAAAAAAACGAGTAATTTCTCTACATTACAATCATCTTCTCCTCCCATCGCGTTCCAGGCACTGTTCGCAAGTGCCTTACCTAATTCATCACCTTTTTTATAAAAATGCCCCTGTTCGTAATCGGCAGATATTGAGGAAGAGGCCAATACTAGCAATGGGAAAAAGACATAAAACCACCATTTAGACATAATTCAATTTTTTCTCCTTATTAAAGTTTGGGTGTTAGGCTTGTTCAAAACATGTCGTTAACGACATTGGTTTTCTTCAGTTTCAATTTCTGTCATTTCGAGCTGCAATCCATTTTCATATCCCCTTGCAAATATATCTTCTTTTTTTCCCCTTTGAACATCTTGACGTATTTTTTTTACAGCATTATTCACTATTTTATAGAGTTCAGGCAGTTTTTCACACTGTTGGCCAAAACTATTCCACGCGTTCCTAATGAGAGATGAGCCAATTGTTTGACCTTTTTGAAAACGAGGGTCATTCACTTGTTCCCCTGTATACACATTTTCCGTTAACTGACTGCCATTTTGACTGCCATATTGACTTCCATTTTCAACCGTTTCAACCGTTTCAACCGTTTCAACCGTTTCAACAAGTTTTGTACTTGCTGTGTTTTCCAAAAAGTAGTTTTTCCATTTATAAAGGTATTCCTCTTGACATGATTTGCTGATGTTTGCCAACTCGCGTTCGACTCCATCAAGATATTCTCTTGAAGCCGCTATTTCAACATTCTCATTCTTAGCCTCTTGAAATACGATGTCGTCAATTCTGTTGAATAATTTTGAGAGTTGTTCACATTTTCTTCCTAAGTTTTCCCAAGTTTCTGAGACACGATAGCTTCCCATTGATTGGCTATAAACTTTGCCTTTGAGTGGAACATCCCTTTGCGATTGAGGCGGAAGCACACAAGCCGTTAAAAAATAGAGACAAGAAAAAATAACAACGATTAATTTTGTATTAATCATAACAATATAATATTCCTAGCAAAAAATAAAAATAACGGGTGTATAGCTTAAAATTAAAAGAAAACCAAGTCTTAATAAAATTAAAACTTGGTCTCTTTCAATATAGGTAGTTGTTGATTGATTTTCGTTCAATCTAGAACTGTCGATTCAAGTTTATCAAGAGGTGTATCTAAAGCCAATTTTGGTTTGCATGACTTGCCAATTTCCATCAAGCTTGTTCTTAATCCATCTACATAGCCTTGCACAAAATCTGCCAGATTATCAGATTTCACTTCTAGTTTTCCTTGCTTCAAATCTTCTTGAAGCTTTTTAGCAAGCTTATCAATGATACCAGGTAATTTTACACGCATTTGTGGGCACGTCAAATTGGCAACGACCGTTTTAGCGTTAGCTATTCCAAGTTTTTGCCCATTTAAACAATGTAAAGACTTGGAACATTCTGTCTTGCGATACCCTGTTGCTTGTTGTTTCTTTGGAGAATCGCTACATTCTGCTTTAATACGCTTTTCAACAGAATCCATTCCTTGTTTGTGGCCTTTCTTAAAGTCTTTAGCACTAGCCACATTAGCAAACTTCTTATTTGCGCGGTTACGTGTCTTTTTGAGAATTTTTGAAAATTCTTTTAGACGCTTACAGTCTTGTCCTAAATTTTGCCAAGCAGAGACGGTTTCTACAGCACCTAGATTTTTTCCCAAATGAAAAAAGGACGATTGATTAGACGCTCGTTGTGAAGACACTTTAGGGGCAACTTCTTCGAGATGCCCTTTTGTAGTCGCGGTTTCGTTTAGAAACGGTTCATGGCTAGGACATTGAGTAACGATTGTATCGCGAAGTGCATTTTCAAGTCCGGTTTGAAAACCATCAGTATATGTTTTAGCACTTCCAGTACGTTTTTTGGCTTTAGAAGTCACTCGGTAAATCGAATCACTTATGATTTTGGTCAATTCACCAATATTTTTACAGTCCTTATTGAGATTATTCCATGTTGTATCTACTGTAGAAACTGCAGATTTTTCTCCAATTTTAAAAAATGGATCATAAGCTGAAGAAACATTCGATACAACAATGAACAAACCCAAGGTGAATAGAACGAGATTTATAAATCTCATAATAGTATTCCTTTTTGAAACCCTCATGATGATGGATTTTGAGAAAACAATTCAAATTCATTTAGTTTTGTGAAAAAAATAAATATTTAGTCGTAAAAAATAATGTCCACGAATTTTAAATTGTTTCCCAAAATAAGTTGTAATCAGTGTTTTTGTTTAGCAGAAATTTCTGTGAGTCACGCGATGCTCAATTTTTATTAGACTTTAATTTTAAAACGTTGTTTTGGTGGAGACATGCAACGATATTCACCACATTAAAATTAAACATCAACTTTACTCATCATCTATCGGCTTGAGTCAGGATTGTATGAACAACATCCTTGATATGATGCCCGATAATATTTATAAAAAGTTGTTCCCCTTGCATAGTAGGAACACATATCCTTTGCCTCAGAATAAAATTCTGATTCGCAAGAGATACTATAAGGTTCTCCACAACCTATATTCGGGATATCTTCCAAGCCTTTAAAGGTAGCAGTTTTCCCGGCAGCTGTTGATACTTCACAAAAAATAAAGGCAGCTTGTTCTCCCGCAAAACGGCCAATCTTAGAACATTCAGCCGTGCAATGTTCAATAACAACCTCTAACACATTTATTAAGCCTTGAATATAACCGCTACCAAAATCTTCAACAGATGAACCACCTCCTAAAGAGGCTATCCGTTTTCTTGCCCGATCATTGGAATCTCCAAGAATTCTCAAAAATTCATCCACATTGACGCAATCCATATCCAAATTGTCCCATGTACTTTGGGCTAAGTTCTCAGATAAATTCTTACCCACTGTGTAAAAAGAGCCTCTTGCTTCTACTACACTATTAAGGCCCAATAAAAAAAGCAACATTCCTGTGCTTAGTATTTTTAACCTCATAATTAACTTATTCAACCTCTATTTTATAATCATACTATCTATTTTGCAAAATTTTTCTAACATTCTTTAAAATTAAAAAAGCAATGTGAAAATTGAACATGAAAAACAAGATAGAAAAAAGTGCAAAACTATAGTAGCTAATTACCTGTCATTATAAACTTGAAACTTTGATTTTTTAATTATGAACACATAGAAAATAATATATATTAAATAAAAGGGGAATTATCAAAAATATCATTTCAAATTTCTAATTTTTTTCTCAATCAAAATCACGGTTTACAATGACAACCCTTATAAATATTTACCTGCAAACCGAATCTTTAGGAAAATATTTACAATACGCTTCATAAGCATCATCAGCTGGTTCATTTTGAAGACTTGGCATTGACTTCATATTTGAACCTCGAAGTTTTCCGCGCCGACAATCCCCAGAAAAATATTTGCAATAAAGCTGTTCTGAATGATCTACCTTTTTTTTCTGACAAGGTTTACCAGAGCGACATCTCTCACTCTCTGGAAAATACTTGCAAAATTGATCGTAGATAGTGTAACAACCACTTGATGATGATGGTGGTTCTGATGTTGCAATTGGTGGTGACGATGGTTTAGAAGGCGATGGTTTATAATCTGAACAATCACTTTCTTTTCGCATGGTCAATATATTATGTACATATTGAATGGTTTCCTTAAACCGAGGGCAACGTTGGTTTTTGATCCGGCCAGGCCCTGCATTGTATGCACATAATGCCAATTTTTCGTCTCCAAACCTTTTTAACTGTTTGCGAAAATAGCGCATCCCACAGTCAAGATTGTTTTGAGGATCAAATAAATCCTTTTGGCTTAAACCACAAAAACTTTTGCCCGTGCCTGGCATGATTTGCATCAGCCCAATGGCCCCTACTTTAGAGGTTACTTTTGAATGCCAACGGCTTTCTTGCCTAAT
>QNER01000352.1 GCA_003646175.1 Candidatus Parabeggiatoa sp. nov. 1 | reverse complement strand
CAATCACATCACGATAACCTTCCTTATATAATTGTCTGATGGTACTAAAAAGCACCGAAGGATTCTTGAAACTATCGGCAACATCCATGTCATCGCAGAAGGCTTCGACAGGTTGATGTCGGTAAAAGTGCTGCTTAATTAAGCCATTTTCGTCTTGAGTTTCATATTCAAAACGATGAATATCGCCATACATGACTTTACGATCCGCTATCTCAGAATCTTGACGAGTTTTATCACAAGCGCGTGATGTGACGATAATCAAAGCGACTTTTTTAAGACTGGGCTCATCGGGCAAATGCCAGAGTGAGTCTAAGCCTGAAGACAAGCCGCCTATGATGTTGGCAGCGCGATAATCATTGAGTTTGAGTTCTTTTTCAATGAAATCAATTGCGGCCTTTTTGATATCTGGTGATTGTATCACCTGATTATCCCACGATTTAGTGAGCCGAATTCCCTGACTTTTAGTCGGCATGTACTGTCTAATGATATGTTCAATCGCCTTGTGTGCATCATGGGTAAAGTGTTTTTCTTCCGGAAATAACGACAACATCAACATCATTGTTCGGTTCGCGTGTTTTATACTGTTATCGTCAGTCGTCTCAAAAAGACTTTGTTGGTATTCGCGTTCAAGACGTTCAACCGCTTTGAGTACCCCATACACCAACAACACGTAAATGAGTCTAGCAAGCCCAGTAAGATAATCATCTTTGCCAAATTGTGTGCCGCTTATCTGGTTTCTATCGTAATAGACAATCAGCTTCGTTAGCTTTTCAAAGGGCAATACGAAATACCCCATTTTGTTATCTTTGGGCGTGAAAAGTACACCAAGCACTTTGCGATCAATATCACGCTTCATCTCTCTTATTCGTGGTTGATTGTTTGCCGGAAGCGTGAGATAACGTAATGACTCGGTAAAGTTGATTTCTTCCTTGAGAAGTACGCCAGAATCAACATTGGAATTGCGCGTTACCTTCAGGAATTTTAGGTAGAACGTATCATGTTGTGATGGAGGTAACACAATCGGTTTTCCAGCCATCATGCTAGCAGTATTGTTGAGAATCTCCCTAGAGATGGTGAGGTAGAGTTTTTGTTTCAGTGGAAAGTCCTCATTATCTGGCTGACGACTTTGTAATAGCTTTTTAAAAGCTTGCCGAATAGCAGTGTTGTTATCAATTGTTTTCTTGTCACTAAGCCGTTTTGCTATCTGCGTTAGTATTTCGTCCAAGCCAACTTTACTGTCAACCCAATGTGTTAGCTGTTTTTTAAAGGCTTTGTAATTGGCGAACGCACTTCTGGGTTGCTCAGGATCATTACGAAACACCACATAATAAAGAACTGCAATCAGTAAAGCCTTGCGAATCTCAAATTCATTAGGGAAATCTTGTCCTTTCGCACGCGCTTCTTTAAGCAGATTTGCCATCGTGGTGAGTTCATTAATGCGAAATTCAAACACCGAATTAAACCCTTCAGCCATCACTTTACCATTCATTTTGAAATGTTGACCTAGGGTGGTTGTGATGTTCTCTGTCTTCGCCTTTTCAAATAGTAATTCATCAAACCTAAACCAAAAAGGCAATTTTTTTAAAGCGTCAGCACGGGAAAATTCTGTCATCAGATCGAAATTCATCGTGCCTCTCCCATCGGAATTAGGAAAGTCCAAAACTAAATCTTTAGCCGACAACTCGCTTGTGGGTAATGTGCCTTGAACAAGTTCGTTAAAGTCACCCACTCTACGAATATAGAGAATAGCCGGGGAATCATTATCAAGTGCCGGTACCATTTTTTCTAAGACACTACAGGCATAAGTCCTCCGTATTCTGCCATACGCATTTTCGTCAAAAACCTTTAAGGCAGGACTTAACGGGCTAGTATTATCATCTAAGCCTTTTTCGATTGTCTGAATGATTGAATCAATCTCATCTTCAGGGTATTCATCCCTAAATAATCTCTTTTCCACGACTTGTTTGACAGCCTTGACGAATGCCTCTGAAAGTTCACCTTTCATTTGAATCGTATGCCGAGGAACACGTAAAATAGCCTTAGCCTGATAGTCTTTTGATAGTTGGGCATCAGGAAAAACAGCAGATTGCAGTGTACCTATCTCATTGTTTTTACCCGCCAAAGCAGTTAATGCGTCAAAATAGGATGACGCGCTTTGTCCAAAAAAGTCGGCCTCTTTTTCAGACAACAGGGATTGGAGTGCCTCGAAAATCAGATTTTCCAAATGAGTAATCTGTTTCATTTGGTTATCAGCGGCTTTGGCATTTTTGGGTAAGGTTGCAACGGCAGTAGCCCAATAAAGATCAGAAAAGAGATGACCCTCTTTACGCATACCGTTTACACAAGCTTGATTTTTGAGAATGCACTCAATAATCTTGTCCGTCATCACATAGATTTTGCCTTCATGTTCTCTCAGTAAGCTATTCTCGTCTTTTTGAAGACACTCAATAATCGGCTTAATCAGATGACTTAGATCAATCTTGCCGTGTTCTGTACGGCTTTCCTCAATTTGAGCCATAGTTTCCTCTGTAAAAATGTGGAGTCCAAACTAAAGTTTTGGCTCCTAAATTTTCTCTGTGTTATAGCGTTTCCCGATTGGATGAAAGACAACCTCCCCTAATCCCCTCCTTAATTAAGGAGGGGACTTTATGTGGTTGTACCTTACGCAAACGGGAAACGCTATAGTGTGTTTGGATAATAAGGCAACTCCAAAAAATTAATGTACCACCAATGGGGCAACCACAAGGGATTGCCCCTACATACCATCGGTTCTGTAGGGGCAATCCCTTGTGGTTGCCCTATTTAAAAATTTATTGTCCTCTACAAAGGAAAGTATAACTAATAACATGACAACTAGCCAGCAAAATTTATGTTTTACTTTGAATTTCCAAAAACTGTTTTGAATACTTTTCAGCAAATTCCGGCGGTACTTTTGCGGCTATACCCAAATATTCAGCAGCCAATAAACAAAATTTACCCTATTGTGGTTGTTCAAAAGCCATAAGACTCGCAAATTCTATTGAATCTTTACCATTTAGGTAGCCCCAAGCAACTTCTCTTGCTAATAAAGGTGCAAACAGAGCTTGTCTCGGCGCATCTAAGATGTGACGAGTCAGTTGAACAAATTTATCCCATTCAGGTGGTGTTAATTCTTTTTCGTCTCCACCATTTTGCTTTTCTCTTGGCACTAATTTTCTCAGTTTATTGGCCAATTCATAAGAATAACGTCCCCCATAAAGTAGCAGTAACAACGCTTCAGCAAGATCATCTCTGTTACTGGGTTGCAGATAAGACATAAAAATTTGCAAACTGAGACGTGCTAAAGAATGTAGAAACAATGCAACAAAATCTCCGAACAAAGCCGTATGCAAAGCTTTTGCTGGATCAAGTTCTGGATGTGCTTTCCTTAATATAGCTATTGTTTTTCGACAGGCTTCTGCCGGTGATTCACACTTCCAAAAAGCTGAACGTGAAAACTCAACCATATTTTCCAATTTTGGAAATCGGTCCGGTATAGAAAAAAATATTTCCCAATTAGTTCAGCAACACTACTGACTCCAACTTGCAAATGACCATCAGTGGCATTAGCTAATATGCCAAACTCACCTTCCTTTACAATGGAAATATCAAGCTCTGCTGCTGATATACGATGATCACGTTCTATGTCTTTTTGAGAACGACAAATCAACAGTCCGCGAGCTGCATGAACACGATCCATGAGTCCGCGCAACCAAAGCGTTCTGTTTATCGGTGATTCGCGCTGCCCACTTTTACAATCAAATAAAAATGCCCGATATCCTAAAAATTCATCCGGCACCGAGCCCAGTACGTCTATGTCAGTAATCAATTTGTTCTTGGTGGTGGTGGCAATTTTAGGCAGAACATCAATTTCTAACTGAGGAAACCAGCGTTTTGCCACAATATAACGTAATGCACTTGCCTTTTGCGCTCGATCTTTTATCATTTACTTTACTCCTGCAAGAATAAGGGAATCACATTCTTCAATTTGCTCTTCTGACAGAAGCACTGTCTCACGCTGTCGAAGTGTTGCTGCAGAAATAATTGATTCAATATAATTTTGAACGAATTAGTGTTTTTACTCGTTTCCAACCACAAGTTGGAACGATAAGAAAGTACGCAAGTAGAAAGTAGATACACTATTGGCAAACTCATATTGACTCTGAGAAATTTAGTTAATTATTCTAATATCAATTGGTTGACCGTTAAAAACAATAATACCCGTGAATAAGCGGTATCCGAAGTACACTTCCAAAGTACCGAGAAAATCAAATGTACCTTGATAGATTGGTACTTCTTGAGTAGTCTCTAATTTCACCTTGCTTTTAAAAGCGACTAAGTGAGCTAACGTTTGGTCCCAAATAGGAATATTAGTGTCTTCGTCCAACATATAGTACACCTGTGGTGATTGCAAAAATATAGTTTTTACAACAACAAGAATATCAGCTATTTGACCAATATGTGCAGGATCAACTATGATATTGCCCGTTACGTTCACTTCACCCGACAAATTTTGTATAACCTGTTGCTTGTAGCCCATTCCGTTTACATCAATACCCCCGGTCATTTTAGCGTTTGTATCAACATAATTACCAGTAGTAGCATCAATAGCATAAGCTGGGTCGAGAGTGGGCAAAATAATAAACGGGTTATCATTACTTTGAGTGACTTTTATACGTTTATTACGTTTCCATTCCCAAGCGTCTACAGGATCATTTTTTGACCACTTTGTAAATAGTTGGCGTTGAGACTCTATAAGTTGAGCCTCTTCAGAAAGGGGAATGTTGTAAGTCTGTTCCAGGTAAAAATACGTTCTGGCTATGTCACCGCGTACATACTCAGGTGGTTCAGCAACTTTAAGGTTGCTATCTATCTCAATATCACAACTACCATATTCCCGCTTTTCTCCATCAATTTCATTCCAACTATAGTTTGATCTATGACGATTAATTTCACCTATAACAGGGTAAAGATTATGCAGATCGTTGTAAATTTTATTGAACTCAAAGTCTATTCTCTGACAACACTTTCTACCGCCAGTACCTTTACCGTCAGAGCAATATTCTTTTATCCAACATTCACGATGTTTTCCAAAATGAGCAGCAGGAACTACATGCTCCACTTCGGTTTTTCTTGCTAATTCAGGATTTTGTCGTGGTGTCACATTGCAGCTTGTCAAGTCAATTTCTTTGTCCTTGTTGAAATCACAACGGCAATAAAATGTCTTGTTATGCTCGTTGTAGATTTTTGAATAAAGCCACTCTTTTGCTGTGGAGTATGATGACGCTATTTGAGGTAACGAATTTGCTGCATGCACATGAATTGATAGAATGGCACACAAATATAAATTGAATAATTTCATGCGTTTATCACTTTTGTTGGTATAACTTGACAATGTCACATTTCAATTTTCACGCCCAGTTTCGTACAAGGTTCGCCTTGTACTCCTGATTTGAACAAAGTTTTTTCGTACAAGGTTCGCCTTGTACTCCTGATAACTAACTCACGCCCGCTTTCGTACAAGGTTCGCCTTGTACTCCTGATAATGTGACATTGTCAATTTTATCACAGTTAACAATATCAATAATAACAATCACCGTTCAAACATTGTTTATTTCCTCCGTGTTAGTATGATTGGCTAATAACATGACATTCAACAAACTTAAATACTTAGAACTGACAAAATAGCGTGTTTGAAATTGTGCGTTGAGTCGTTGCTCTATTTCTGGGCCACGTAGCAATAGCCAAGGTAACGCATTGTCATCATAGTGGCTATGTATCGGCAGCGTATAATTTGGCTGACATAAGTAGGCATGAAAGTACTCTTTCATCATTTCTTTCATGTCTTTTTTAAAGCGAAGTGGCTCTACTTGGTTTTTCCAGAAATTATCAATATGTAGGACACTGATAGGAAAAGCCAGCCAGCGATTGAGTACCGTGCCACCCAGTTCGCTTTCGGTATCACTGTCTGGTTCGCCACCGGCAATCACATTTAGGATGGGGTAAAGTGTATTAGCCGGATCACGTATCGCTTTGATTGTATTCTTGTCTTCAATAAAAGTTTTCAGTTTGACGCAGATTGCTTTGATGGCTTTGAGCTTTTCTTCTATATGGGTTTCAACTAAATGCCTATTCTTTTCTCTCATGTCGCCTTCGAGACTATCTAGCTTTTGCAGTATCAACTCACCCACCGTGTAACATCCTTCCGGGATGTAGTTTCCTGTTGCAATGATATTAAATCCGCTATTAGCGTCTTGAGTAAATTGTTTCAATAAGCGATTTCTATACGTCGTTGAAGCAAGTGTCGTCGCATATTTAGCGTTGTGCTGCAAAACTACATTTTCGTTCTCAAAAACGTTGCATATATTTTCTTTAATATAGCGAAGGTTAGTATCGCTCGGATTCTGTTTATGCGCTCTTTTTAAAGCATCAATCGCACTCGAAATATTATCCATTGTCGATTGCGCTGCACCTTCAACTAAGCTGCCCGAAATGGGTATGCAGGATACGGATTGTTTAAATAATTTGGAGGCACCAAATAGGCGCGTCAAAATGCTCATTCGCATTAACATCAGTGTTGCAAACAAATTGGATATCTGGGACGCTTGAATAGCTTTCGTGCTACCGCCGGGGGGAGCCACGAGTACTTGCGGGATAATCAGTTCAATTTCTCGATTCAGTTCATTGCCTTTGCCGCTACCACGTCCCCGATACATGCCCTGTAAAAATTCCATGAAATTACTTTCTAGGGAAAACGTGGGAATAAGGCAGATAATTTTGCTGGCGTTGGGAAAACTGATGCCTCGTGTTCCTGATGAAGTCATAATGATAATGTCAGCGAGATCGCCTTTTTGCGAAATAGGCACTTCTCGTCGTTTTTGCCGTTTTTCTTGATCCGTGGCAGGGCTGACAATATCGCGCTTAAGCCGAGGCTTAGAGTGTGCATGGAGACAAATAATATCAAGATGACCACTTATGTTATCCTTGGCATACTCAATAATAGAGTTTCTTAGCTGATCGATTGATTCTTTATTCTGAATAATAACAATCGTTTGTTCTTTAGGTTTTTGTTGCCAACGTTCAACCAATTCCTGAGCCAGTTTGGGGCGCAGGGCATTTTCGAGTTCACGATAGGCTTTGGCGACTACTTTGCCTTTATATCCTTCTTTCTTAATCGCACAAAAGTCCAAAACGGGTTGCCATTTCAATGTCAGCGTTGCAGCGGGATAGACATTCGCATTAATTATTTTCGCGGGCTGTCCCAAAATTTTCGTGTCTTCAATACTCAATCCTTTACAATCAGCATCGCCGGTAAATAATATTTGCTCAGGTTGAGATTGTTTTTCATTGAGATAACTTGCAACCGATGACGCATTGACGAGCGAAGCATCGGCAATCAGAACCCTAAATTTCAGGGGACAAGATTTTCCTACATCATCAAACTTATCCATCACGTCTTTGCGAAACTTGATCATCTCCTGCACTGTTTGCCGCCCGGCACCATCGCCGGTAACTTCATCAATGAAAAAGACAATTTCCTTGATGTTGTTGGCAAATTGTTCAATAGACGCAATATCTAGTTTTTTATGACTAACGCCAAACATTTTGCTCAAATGAGCGCCAACTGTGGTGGTTTCCCGATT
>QNER01000351.1 GCA_003646175.1 Candidatus Parabeggiatoa sp. nov. 1 | reverse complement strand
GTTTTTATATTCAGTTGGTTATTCGCAAAAAAGGCGTACTTGGCTCACGGGTTAAATAGGGGGGGTACGCAACTTGTTGTTTTTATTGAACTCAAAATATTTGGGAACCCCACCCCTTAACACAAAAAAAGTTATTCTAATCAATATATTAACTCTTAACTTAATGGCATTGTGGCGTTGGGGTGGTACGGAAACTTCCGCCCTCCTGTACTAGAATGTTGCACACAAATTCAAAAATGCAACAAATTGGTGCTTGACACCCTAAACATACCTATTTACTATGCTCATTTCGATAATCAGACAACAAACCCATCGCCGTTCGCTCCTAGCATCGCGACTATTTTGTTCCACCGACTGTCAGAAAAATGGAGTTGAGACTTTAGCTTATGAGCCACCGGCCTGATTTCACCAAAATATTTACTTATACATTTTCAGAAAATAATTTAACTTCACGGATGCTATCCCTTCTTAGGGATAGTATCCGTTAACTTTAAAAATGGAACCAGCAATTGCAACAAGCATTAACCCTAACCTTACCGAATAACTTATGGTATTATAATTACTATAAACAGTTTGACCATAAGTCAGGACATCAGAGGTTTTATAAACCTTTTTTGGGGCCCCAAATTCTCTAGACCATAAGGTTAAGGTGACATTTGATAAAAAGAATTTATAAGGAAATATAAATGTTAAATGGGTTTATTGTCGTTATTGCGGTCATATTTTTATTGGTATGGTTTTGGCATAAGCTATTTAATAGGCTTGTTGGTATCTCCAAGCCCCTATTTGCCATTGGCGAAAAATATTCTAAGTCATCCCAATTTATCGCTAATTTGGTTATTGGCTTCATCGTATTATTTTTATTGACGATTTTTCAACAATATTACCCGTGGCTGATGGACGCAGAGGATGCCAATTTGGATTTGGCCATGCGATTGCATCAGGATGACATTCCGCCGGCAAAGGCCAAACAAATTCCACCCTTTGTCTTTTTAGATATTGATGATCAAACTCACAAACTTTGGGGGGAGCCTTTATTTACACCCAGAGATAAGGTAAAAGAACTTATTGACGTTGCCGTCAACGGCGGTGCGCGGTTGGTGGTGGTGAATATTGATCTAAGTCAAAAAACGCCCACTAATGGTTTGCAACTCCCAGAGGGATTACAACAACATCCTTATGATCAAACGTTGTATGATTATATAGCGGGCTACAAAAATGATTGCCAAGAAAAACCAGGGTGCCCACCTCTCATTTTGGCGCGTGCATTTCGCCCTCAGCCTGAGTCGCAAACCACTGACAGCGAAAAACTCACACGCGAATTACGCACCGGTTTTTTGGAAAACGCGGTGGCACAATCCATGCCTTACGCACAATGGGCCTCGCCTTTATTTCAGCAATCATCTTACGATGGTGCCATAAGGCGGTGGTGGTTGTGGCAACCGATTTGTACGGAAAAACAATCCGAGATTATTCCGTCAACTCAACTGTTAGCGGCCGCGATGATTGGTCATAAAACACCCCAACAGGCACAGAGCAAAATAAACGCTGAGTTGGACCGGTTTAAACCGAAATTATGCGGTGAAAATGACACGCCACAGTCGGCATCGCTAAAACCCATCAAAATTGCGGAAGGCTTAGAAATCACTGAAGAAATGTCTGGCATTCGCCAACGGATTATGTACAACATGCGTTGGGAGTCCCCTCAAAACATAGCCGAAAACTGGATACAGCGATATTCCCTGCAAGACTATGATAAAGAGTCTGAAAAACGTGAGGTTATTTTAACCGTTTTTTCGGCCCAACCTTATTTGGAGTCACCTGAAGGCGGCACTTTTAAGGATAAAATTGTCGTCATTGGCAGTAGTTATAGTGACGGGGGCGATCTGCATTCAACACCGTTAGGTACGATGCCGGGCGGGTTAGTTATTATTAATGCGATCCATTCTCTTTTACAATATGGGGCAATGAAGCCTTCCTTTGCTTGGCATAAAGGGTGGGCAATATTATTTATTATTGTCGTCAGTATTTTACTGACATTTGTTAATAAATCATTTTGGGTGATATTGTTTAGTGCAATAGGCGTTATTCTATTGACACTCATCAGTGCTTTTCTGTTTGTCGAAAATGTTTGGATAAATTTCGCGCTGCCGTTATTAGCAATACATATTCACCAAATGGCGATACGTTTTAGCAAGATAGTCAGAAATGCAGAACGGCGGGAACAAGAATCGGCAAAATGGGAACGGAAAATCAAAAAAATCGTAGCAGAGTCGCTAGCCAAGCAACTCGAACCGTTTTTAGCCAAACTTGAAGACAAATTAGCAAAGGATGTCAAACAGTCGATAGAACAGTCTGATAAAAAGGACGCTGATTTAGAAACAGAGCCTGAAAAAAGTGAATCGCTACAGTGGTTAAAACAACAGGGATACAAATGGTATCGATGGATAAAAACACTGTTTTCCTATTTGTTGCCTTCTCGTAAAAAATTGATTATCAATCTGTTTTTGGGATTAGGCGTTGCCATTCTGTTGTTGTATTTTAGTGATTCTCGTTGGCTAATGGATGCGGAAGATGCCAGCATGGATTGGTGGATGGAACTTCATCAAAATATTATTCCACCGATTCAGAACAATAAGATTCCACCCGTGGTGGTGTTGGATATTGATGACGAGACTTACTATGACTGGGGCGAGCCATTATTTACCCCGCGAGAGCGATTAAGAAATATGATAAAAGCGGCGGTGGCGGCTAAAGCACGTTTAGTGATTGTTGATCTTGAAGTCAGTCACAAAACGCCGGTTGAAGGCTCACAATTACACCCGGCGGATCAAGCCCTAAAAACGTATCTGGCAAACTATGTTACTGAATGCCGTAGCAAAACCGATAAATCGGCGTGTCCAACAATTATCCTTCAACGTAGTTTTAGCATCCAATCTAGCCCTGTCCCTATATTGCGAACTGGTTTTTTAGATGAGGTGGTGGCGCAATCGCCTTATGTACAATGGGCCTCAAGACAGTTTTATCCGGCGGGGGATCAAGTGGTTAGACGGTGGAAATTGTGGGAACCCGTTTGTACAAGTGATAAACAGCCGATGGTTGTTCCTTCCATTGAATTATTAGTCATGAGTTTGGTTAAAGAAGACTGTATCACTCAGGATGTACAAAACGTATTGCAACTATTTCGGCCTAAAAACTGTGATAGCAACAACACCGCCCAGTCATTGCCGAAAACATTTGAACTTTGTGGTTTACCTGTTAACACAGAAGATAGATGGGGCATTAACCAACGCATTATGTATCGTTTGTCTTGGTCAGATTTAGTGCTTGATCAAGTAGATACCCCGGTACTAACAACGTTATCTGCTCAACCCTATGCAGAATCACCGCCTCAAAAAAGTACAAAGGCACTAACCGCGAATAGTATTGTGGTTATTGGCAAAAGCTACCGTGAGGGGTACGATATTCATTCAACACCACTTGGCGACATGCCCGGTGCGCTTATTATTACTAATGCTATTCACTCTTTGCTGCAACCTGAACAAATTGAGCAGCACCCAATAGTTGGATTATTAATAACAGCACTATTTATTGTTATTATAAGCATTCTTTTTAGAATATTTCCCTCTGGTTGGGGTATGACAGTTTTGGGTACGCTTATTATATTTGTACTGTTACCTTTAACTATGGTTTTTTTCCGTTATGGTATGTGGCTCAACTTTGCGCTACCTTTAATTGTGGTGAGTATTTTTCAAGTAAATATTTTTCAAGTGGTTGCTAATGCTTGTGGTGCTTACTTAAAAAACATCTGGCTAATAATAGCACGTCGTTATTGGGCATTAAGACGACCAATTGCAGAATAAGTGCTAGGATATATTGATCGCTTTTGAGTTCTGTGAAAACTTTGCTTTGAGAAACCCATTTTAAAAAACTTGGTTTTGAAGCTAAAATTGTTGTGCATAAAAACTTTAGCTTTGAATGGATTTTCACAGATTTCAAATCCGCTCGGTATAAAAGTTTTCAGACATTACTTTTTCTCAAGGAAAATTAAAATATGAGTGTCGGGATTGATTTATTAGTCGTATTGTTCTTACTAAGTATCATAGTGGGTGCGTTGATTTTAGTGATAGGCATTTTTTTTCGTGGAATACCAGGTTTAAAGAAATTCTGGTTATCCAAGCCACTTTTTATCCGTAAATGGTTATTTTATCAGTTCTTTGGTTTAAGCTTATTAGGAATAATCCTTCTTGCCTTACGTATTCCTATTCCGAGTGTGATGGAACTGGAAGATGTTGTCATGGACGGAGTGATGTTTCTTTATAAGGAGAACATTCCATCCATAAAAGCGGGGGAAATTCCCCCCTTTGTCTTGTTGGATATTGACAATAAAACTCATGAAAAATGGGGTTTCCCATCATACACCCCACGAAACAAGTTAAAAAATCTGATTGACACCGCTGTGCAAGCAAATTCACTTTTAATAATTGTTGACATTGATATTAGTCAATCTCAATCAATGAAAAACCCATCGCCAGATGATCAGGTTCTGGCGGAATACCTAAAAAACCATGCAACCAAATGCAAACAAAATCAATCGGATTGTTCGCCTATTATTCTGGTTCGTGCTTTTAGCGACGAATCTCAATCTATCCTGCAACCGCGCATTGGTTTTTTTGAGGATGTGGTCACACAATCATTTCCTTATATACAGTGGGGTTCAGCAGAATTTTATGTATCATCTACTGATATAACGAGGCGTTGGAGTTTATGGGAACCAACATGTAGCAAAGAACAGCAACCGAAAGTTATTTCTTCAATGGCACTGTTAACAATGGGTATGATTAGAAGCTGTACTGAGGAGATACCAAATGCGTTGCGTTCACTCCAACTTGAAAACTGTCGTCAATTTTTGCCACCAGAATCAATCACTTTTTGTGGTTTGACAATAAGTACGAAGATTGATAGCGTTCAACAACGGATTATGTACCGTATGCCTTACAGTGAAGTCCCCCCAAACAAGCGTGTTGTGCATGATAATAAGGGTGTTCCTATCTTAACCATTTTATCCGCCCAACCTTACGCAGAATCACCACCACAAGACAGTTTAGAGGTATTTCCCGACAATAGTGTAGTGGTTATTGGTGGTAGTTATGGCCCCCCATCCACAGGAGTGAGTGATATGCATGATACACCAATAGGTGAAATGCCAGGTGCGCTGGTTATTATCAATGCTATTCATTCTTTGTTGCAAGGTTTAACGATTAAGCCTGTATCGTATTGGTGGTTAGTAATAGCTTTTTTGATTATTCTAACTTTATTTGCCGCTATTCCTGAACAGCATAACAATCGGCGGGATAAGACTGTAAGATGGCGTCTTATTATTCTTATTCTCTTTATCATCGCCGGTTTATTTGTTTATAGCTATATCCTCTTTGAGGACGGTACTTGGTTAGATATCGCTGTCCCGGTCGCAATCATTGAAATTTGCCGAAGAATTTACCAAAGAAAATGGCTCAAAAACTTTGCCAATAAAGTCATCGGTACTCCTACATGAGTAACTCTTGAAGTACCTGATAACACTATACTAAAGGTGAAACTCAGATTTATTGAAGTTCGGTACATATACTGCACATTGGCACAAATTGCGCTTTTTCTGGGTTCCTTCATAGCAGGAATGACCGTTCATTACTTTTTGGGCAGGAGTCCAAAGTTTGAGAAAATCAAGATAAATCTGGCCAACTCCGAACCAACGTATTTATCTGAAAAGGTATAGCGGTGTGCAGCACAATAACAATACTATTAATAATACTTTAAGTTTGAAAATTAGAATGGCTGTTCACTCATTCGTTAGGTGGCAATTTGGATTACAATAATCTATATTATAAATATAGTAATAATTGTTTAGGTTCATTATGCGTTTTGGGTTGTTATTCAATCATCACCGTTTTTTGTCCCTTTGAATTCGGTTAATTATTGTTTTTGCAACCTGAAACACATATTGAGATATTTTAACGGGTAATTTTTGACTATTGACGAGGAAGTTTAACATGCAAAAATCAATGTCGAGTTTTGGTCATTCTATTCAAAAATGGCCTCTCATGATCGGCGTGTTAATGGCATTTTTGGTAATACCCTCGCCAACATGGGCTGGGTGGTGCGACAATCGCAAAGGGACTCTGTTGTGTAATTTCGGGGAAGGAGTAGCTGATCGTTTGAGTGGATTATTATTTGGTTCTTCCCATAGGAGAGCTGGACATCATCGGGGAACCATCAAAATGCCGTTAATGGCGAAAAACAACGCTATATTACTACCCGGAAAAAACGTGGTTTTTTTTGCTTGGGAAGGGGGACAGCCTCCTTATCGTGTGACTGTGAAGAAAGGAAAGCGCACACTTTGGGAAACCGAAACCGATGAGACTTTTGTTGGGGTGAATAAAAATGACTTTCGGTTTAAAACCGGAAAAAGATACAAGGTTACAGTCGCTGGTTCTGTGAAGGATGCTCGCACGGGGAGAACAATTTGGAAACGGATAACGCACAGGCTAACTGTTAAAAGAACGGGTTGTTCACAGTATTATTCCCAGGAGATCATTGGTCATTTTGAGGATATACCATCTAAGTGTTGGCTTGAAGCTTTCCAACACATAGCAGCCACTAATTGAGATGACAAATGTAAACCAGCCAAGCGAAGTTCTTTGAATTCAATTGCAAGGAATTTCGCTTATCAGGACAAACATCTTGTTAGGGGCATCACCTTTTCTGGGCGTTTTCTTCGCGTTAACGTGTCAATATCTATATTGGAGGATGGCTATCTATAGATTTTCGGAAAACTCATTTCAAAATAGCAATCGGGCAGAGAAATAGCTCTGCCCCTACAACATGCTTGTAGGGGAGAACAGATAACCGATGTATTCGCTTTGACATAATTACCCGTCTCACCACACAAACTCTCACTACCTTCGTCACCGGCTTTTTTCTTGCCAACTTTCAAAAACTTCATCATACCTACCTTTGCCCTAATGCCATTAAGCACCAGGGGCGTTGCCCATGGCTCTATTAATATCGCACCTGATGGGCTCGTTATTGGCGTTTTTGCGCCCTTCAGTGCCATTTTATTAGAGCCAGTGTAACTACCTGGTTGATAGGTTTCAAAAACTTGAACATCGAGTCATAATGCTATAAATCCGATTTTTTCAAAAAATCGGATTTTTTTTACGCTATTAATGAACGCAAAAACGGTTCCGTTCTCTATTTGATCCCTATGTACAGGACAAAAACGTGTTCAAGTTGTGATGCTATCGCTTTTTTTGGCGATAGTCTCACTCAAAAAATCTAGCCGTTATCAATATTTTTGACGTTAAGTTTTGTACACAACCCAAATGAAGACTGTCAATTCAAAGCCTAGTGCAGGATCGCTACAGTTTCGAGACCACCTCAGCGGGGGTGCGAAGCGCCAAACCCTAAAGGGCACTGAGGGTTAGTCGGCTTTAGCCGACTTTCGCTTTTAGACAACGGCTTTAGCCGTTGGCGTTGGGGTGGTATCGAAATTGCAGCGAAACTGTACTAGTGATACATACGCCACAAGAAGCGATAGCATCACTGAACACTCATAAAATCAATTGGTTATAATTTTTGTCCTATACATAGATTTGATCCACCTACAATTAAT
>QNER01000350.1 GCA_003646175.1 Candidatus Parabeggiatoa sp. nov. 1 | reverse complement strand
TTTGTGAATTTAACGGTTGGTTTTTATTCGCTAAAATTGACGGACAAGTCTATTAAGGATTTTGGCATATAGAGAAGGTTGATACCGCAAAAGTGCAAAAGTGATACATACGCCACCAAAAAAACGATAGCATAACGAAATACTTTAAAATCAAACGATTACAATTTTTGTCCTGTACATAGACTCCCGATACTCTTCGGCCGTTTTTCGTACAAGGTTCGCCTGAAACGAATGAGACTCGCAGTTTTTCGTACAAGAGTTTTTTTAGGCAGATGTGGCTCAATGTCAATAGAAATGCTATTTTGTAAACCATAACCTCTTCACATTATCACCCTTTTCAAAGGAGCGAAGTATAGTATTCCAGAAAAATCCTTTAGCCCGAAACCTCAGAGGTTTGCCAAACCTCTGAGGTTTTTGACCAAAATATTTATCTTATCTCACACGCGACGAAAATTGTCTTTTCATGGATGGAGTAGGCTCACTAACTCCTGAACAACTGATAATCCTGAAAATGGATTTCCCAAATAAATAAGTGGTTTCGTGTTCAATTCGTTTATTTCTGGGATTCGCTGTACTTACTTCAACACGCTTCACTACAATATCATATAACGTGTATGGGGATCAGGCTCAGCCTCTTCCCAGAGTTTATCAAACAACTTAGAAAGTTCTTTCGCTTTTGGGCGATCTTTAAAATTAACGGTGGCAGCTAAGGTGTCCGTATGAGGGCGGTGCATTACCCCAATCCCGTCCGCAATCAAAAAAGTGTCTGGGGTGCTTTTATGGATTTCCGCGAGGCTGCGAAATTGCATCAAGCTGCCCAAACGTTTGCCAAGATGGAGTACTAAATGCCCACGTTGTGAGACAAGTCTGGCATCATGGAGTAAAATACGGATACGCGAATGGCGACTGCGTAAGGCTAAATCTTCAATCGCTTCACAACATTCATGATTGTCATACACCGCGGGATCAAAGTCACGGCTTAAAATATCTAAATGTAATTCAGCCTGTTGAATCATCGCCACCGCAATCCTTTGATTGTCTTCTTCGCTGATGCAAAGAAACTCTTCATTGGTTTCACCTAAGATATACTTATTGACATTTCTAATATTATCCATTGTGAGTCCCCTTATATGTGATCTTTTAACAGATACTATACTGGAAGTACAACTTCTTTTCTGATTTTTCGGATTGATTTTACGGATTTATTTGCTTTAAAGGCGGATGTGGCTTTACAAAAAATGCGATTATTACCATTTTCAAATAAAATAACTATATTTTTCCGAAAATAATGGATAGCATCTGTCGCGGTGATGTTTTTAACAGATACTATCCCCAAGAAGGGATAGCATCTGTCGCTGTTTTGTTTAATATTTTACCACCCAGTCACAACAACCCATAGGAGTTGAAAGTATGGAAGATAAAAATAAATATATAACTGTCGTGGAACAATACGACAAGCAATTGGTTAAAAGAGTTAATGAGAGAATAACAGAAGGTTATGAACCACACGGAAATGTCGTCATCGCTTTCAATGAAGCGGGGAAGATTACGGGTTATGTTCAAATTATGATGTTGAAAGAATTTTAGGAGTCCAAACTTTAGTTTGGCTCACCTGCCCAAACTAAAGTTTGGACTCCATCATCACCAAAAATCCTGCCCAACCAAATAAGGAGTACTTCCATGAAAACAAGTGTCTACGACGACATCCCTTACACAAAAAATATTTATCAACAAACGCAGCCCGATTATGTGGCAACCATAGCCACATTATTTGGCATGCAACCGCCCCCGGTTGAAACGGGCCGGATTTTAGAATTGGGTTGTGCGAGCGGCATTAACACTATCGCTATGGCGCAGGCGATTCCAAATGGTGAATTTATCGGCATTGACTTGTCGGCGCAGCAAATTGAGGCGGGGCAAAACCATATTCGTCGGCTAGGGCTGCAAAATATTACCCTCAAACCGATGGATATTCTGGATATTGATGCGGATTTGGGCATGTTTGATTACATTATCGCCCATGGTATTTATTCATGGGTATCCCCAGCGGTGCGCGATAAAATTTTGCAGATTTGTCATCATCAGTTACAGCCTAACGGTGTCGCTTATGTCAGTTATAACGTTTATCCGGGTTGGCATGTTAACCGGATGTTGCGAGAAATGATGTTATATCGCACCCGGCATTTAACCAAACCACAAGAAAAACTTGAACAGGCGAAAACGTTACTCAATTTTTTCGTGGAATCCATCAAACCTAAGTATGATTCTTATAGCTTGTTGTTGAGAAAAGAATTGCATCATGTCAGCCAGTTAAATGATAATTATTTTTTCCATGAATATCTGGAAGAACACAACGAACCGGTTTTTTTCCATAAATTTATGGAACATGCGAATAGTCATGGTTTGCAATATTTGACTGACACCACTGCCACTTTTACGTCAATCGAAAATTTTTTTGCAGAGGCTGCAGAAAAACTGGATATAGAATTGATGGAACAAGAACAATACGTTGACTTTTTACGCAACACTCATTTCCGAACTACGTTATTGTGTCATCAACATATTTCCGTCAATCGTAACTTAGCTTCTGATAAAGTGAGCGATTTTTATATTGCCGCACCTCTCAAACCGGTTTTGCAAAACCAGTCTACGGCAGAAACCTCAGAAACCTCAGAAAAATTACAGAATCAGAAATTAGAACAATTTGAGAATCTTGCCGGGGAAGCGGTACTTTCGGTGGCATCGCCGCTTCTAAAAGCGGTATGTTTGTGTTTAGGCGAAGTTTGGCCGCAAAGTTTATCTTTTGACCATTTGATGCAGCGGGTTTATAAATTGCTCATGATGTTGGAAGGGGATCGCTCCAAGGAGGAAGGGGAAGGCTTCAACGCAACTATACTGTCATCGGCGGATATTGATGAAGTGCGGACGATGTTGTTAGAGTTTTATTTGAAAAACATTGTTGAGTTATCGGTTTATCCACCGCAATTTACTATGTTCATCAGCGAGTATCCAATAGCGAGCCCCATCGCTAGGTTGCAAAGCGAACAGGGAAAGGACGTGACAAATTTGCGTTATGAAGTGTTTACGCTTAACTTTACCACTCGTCAGATGTTAAAGCATTTAGATGGAACGCATGATCGGGCCGCGTTATTAGAAGTGTTGCGACAAAGTATTGAGAATGGGGATTTAACTTTGTATAAAGACGAGAATAAACAAGCGTTGACAGAAGTAGATGCGGCGGAGTTACACGATCTGATGTCTCATCAAGTTGAGAATGTTTTGCAAACGCTTGCCAAGAAAGCTTATTTGATTGCTTAGGAACGTGCATAAAATAACTTATTAAATATAAGGATAGTCACAAGGGATTACCCCTACGAAATCTCACTGACAGGTGGGGGCAATCCTTTATGGTTGCCCTAGTTGTTTTATGCACGTTCCTTAATTGCAAACGCCACAAAAAATCGTAACGGATAGCATCCCTAAGAAGGGATACTATCCGTTGCACTCTTAAAAATCCGTTTATTCCGCAAATCCGTTGTACTATATGTTTTCGGGAGACATCGTATGTGGTTATTAGTCAAAAACCCGGGTGTGGTTTTATTAATACTTTTGATAACGTTGTTTACCGCTTGTAAAAAAGCTGAACCAAGCGTTGATGAAGAGGAAATCGTTCTGCCACGACTACAACCAAAACAGGAGGTGAATTTGGATAACAAAATCGGTCAAATGCTTATGGTGGGGTTTCGGGGAACCGCCGTCCATGAACAAGGCGTTCAGGATATTGTGCGGGATATAAAACAATTTCACTTGGGCGGTGTCATACTCTATGATTACGATGTGCCCTCACAATCCCCGATACGCAATATTCAATCGCCTCAGCAAGTGAAAACACTTGTTGAACAATTGCAGGCTGTCTCGTCGATACCCTTATTGATTGCCATTGATCAAGAAGGCGGCAAAATACAGCGGCTTAATGAGAAATTTGGTTTTCCCCCCACCGTTTCTGCTCAGTATTTGGGCAAACATCACCCAGATATGACTGACAAACACGCTTCTGAAATAGCTAACACACTTGCGGTGCTTGGCATTAATTTCAATTTTGCCCCGGTGGTTGATCTGAATATTAATCCGAACAACCCAATTATTGGTAAATCTGAGCGTAGTTTTTCGGCTGTTCCTAATATTGTGACTGAACACGCGCTGGCTTTTGTTGAGGCGCATCGTCAATATGGTGTTTTATGCGCCCTTAAACATTTTCCGGGGCATGGTAGTTCGGCTGATGATTCGCACCTTGGATTAGCTGATGTGACTGATACTTGGCAAGCAATTGAACTCGAACCTTATAGGCATCTTATCAACGCCGGGGTGGTAGATGCGATTATGACAGCCCATGTATTTAATAAGGCACTTGATCCTGAATACCCCGCCACGCTGTCAAAACGCATTATCACGGGTACTTTACGTGAAAAATTGGGCTACCACGGTGTGATTGTTTCTGATGATATGCAGATGAAAGCGATTGCCCACCATTATGACTTTAAATCTGCTATCTTGGCAGCTATTAATGCGGGCATTGATATCCTCGTTCTAGGAAATAATGTGGGGGAATATGAAGAGGATATTGCCGCGCGTACCTTTGCCGTTATTCAGCAATTGATAGACGAAGGCAAACTGAGTCAAGAACGTATTGATGAATCTTATCATAGAATTCAGGCACTTAAACACAAGTTATAAGTTATGAACTCATTTGTTGCTGGCGAACCTGGCACAAGCAGCTCGTGCAAGGTTCGCCTTGCACTCCTGGCAAAAAAACACTGCGTTGTTGTTTTCTTGATACTTTTGATCAATTTGCCGGTTGCTTGTGATGTCAGCGATACCAACAATACGGTTACTCAGGTAAAATCTTATCCTATTATAAGAAATAGAACGCCTCAACCAAAACCAGTCAGTTTAGATGAAAAAATAGGTCAAATGCTGATGGTGGGATTTCGTGGTACATCTATCCGTGATCAAGGCGTTAAAGATATTATACGAGATATCAAAAAATTTCAGTTAGGCGGTGTCATACTCTTTGATTACGATGTGGCGTTAAAATCATCGAAGCGTAATATTAAATCGCCTAAACAAGTGACTGCACTGATTGAAGAGTTGCAGGTGGTTTCATCAATCCCGTTATTGATTGCCATTGAGCAAGAGGGTGGCAAGAGACAACGCTTGAAAAAGAAATTTGGTTTTCCAGCTACCGCCTCCGCTCGGTATTTGGGCAAAAAAAATGATTTAGCACTGACTTATAGGCACGCTTCTGTGATCGCTAAAACGCTTGCAAGGCTTGGTATTAATTTTAATTTCGCCCCGGTAGTTGATCTCAACCTTAACCGTAAAAATCCAGCGATTGGTAGACTGAGACGCAGTTTTTCTGCGAGTCCTTATATTGTGACTCGACACGCGCTTAAATTTATTGAGGCGCATCACGAACAGGGTATATTTTGTGCCCTCAAATATTTTCCGGGACAGGGTAGCGCGACTGATGATTCGCGGTTTGGATTAGTTGATGTGACTGATACTTGGCAGGAAAGGGAGTTAGAACCGTATAAAAGGCTCATCGGCAAAGGTATGGCAGATGCGATTATGACAGCCCATGTTTTTAATGGGGTTCTTGATTATGAATATCCTGCCACGCTGTCAAAACGCAGTATCACCGGTGTTTTACGTCAGCAATTGGGCTACACTGGCGTTGTTGTTTCTGATGATATGCAGATGAAAGCTATCACTCGCCATTATCCACGTAAATTGGCTATCCAAAAAACGCTCGAAGCCGGTATTGATATCATCGTGATAGGGAACAACTTGAAATATGAGAAGAATATTGTTGGACGTACTGTTGCAGTCATTAAGCAATTGATACGAGAACGCAAATTGAGTCAGAAACGTATTGATGAATCTTATAGCAGAATTCTGGCATTGAAGAATCGGTTACCCAAAAAATACCGGTTCACGGTGAATGCCACACCTTCCAACAGTCGGATAAGAATAATGAATATTGATCCAAAATATTTTGCGGGGATTAAACTTGAGCCGGGACGTTACGATATTTTGGTTGAGAAATATGGCTATCTTCCAAACCGGCAATGGATAACCATTGAAGATAAAGATGTTACAGTAGCGGTGGAATTAAAATGATGCCTTAATTTAATAATGAACAATGTCATATTCTCAATCGTTTCAGGTGAACCTTATACGAAAAAACGGGGAGATTGCCCAGGAGTACAAGGCGAACCTTGTACGAAAAAACCAAAGCATAACATCAGATATTTTAACTTCAGGGGCAACCATAAACTTGTGGTTGCCCTTTCGACTTCGGCAAAATACCCGAAAAAACTTGGAGATTTCCCAGGAGTACAAGGCGAACCTTGTACGAAACCGGGCGTGTTTTCTTATACCTATTGCCTATTCCCCATTCCCCATTTGCACAAAGTATTTTAATATTTTTAATAGAGTTTCAGCCTCGAATTTTTCGACATATTCTCTGGTAGATTCAATGCTCATTCGCGGCATTTCCTGTTCTATCTCAGTCACTGTTGACCGAATAAATGTCCAACTGTCGGCTATGGTATAGCAACCAAAAACGGTTGT
Organism: Candidatus Parabeggiatoa sp. nov. 1; assembly: GCA_003646175.1. Lineage (GTDB taxonomy): Bacteria > Pseudomonadota > Gammaproteobacteria > Beggiatoales > Beggiatoaceae > Parabeggiatoa. The sequence goes on along the minus strand of QNER01000350.1, from coordinate 1,046 downwards.
ACTCGGTTGTTGTTCTGTTTCCCAATTCAATCGTGCAATCGCGAGCAGTTCGCCATAGAGTTGAAAACGCGGGTTTTTAGCTTCCAATCCCCGTTTTCCTTCGATGACAACAATGTAAGGAACATCCATCACACCGGCCTGACATTTTCCAATCACCGCATCTGCAATGCCGTGTAGTTTAAAACGGGAAAATTCTGCTTCCAGCGAAACCTCAGCCCATGCCTGAAGTTCGTCTTTTTCTGCCATCATAAGCAGCGGATAAATCGCCCTTCCCCAAATTGTCGCTTCGTTCATCAAGGTTGTTTCATAAGGCAACAGATGCTTTACAAGGTAAGCCAACTGTTGTTTTTCTTCTGCCGACAAAATCATCTGCTCATCTTTAAACCAAGTGTCAAGCGTTACTCGCTGTTCTTTTAAGATGATAAGACGCTTAATCTCTTTCAGGGTTAGATCAGAAAATAAATAACGTGTTAGTGATTGTGCGGTTTCCATTTTGCTTTCCGATTTTCAATCTATCCTGAGCTGAGTACAACAATTGAGTACAACGAATTACGTGGATAAACGAATTAAAACTTGGGCTATCCGGCATGTTTTTCAATCTCATCAAAAAGTAAACTTATTTTTCTGTGCATTTTTCAAACAAAGCCAACCACATCTAAAAAATAATCAAGTATTTAATGCCTTATTCGTTTATCCACGTAATTCGTTGTACTTTGCACTCAAGACAGAGTAATTGATGTTAATAATGATCTATATAGTCAGACAACTTCGCACTGATAGATATATTGCTGCCACTTTTCTAAGTTCAAAATCGATATTTCGATGAATCACAAAACCTCAGGGTAAACTTTGTCTTTATCCGTTTATTTCGCGTATCCGTTGTACTACATGTATCCGTTGTACCACACGTATCAATGCCATTAAGTTAAGCACAAATACGTTCTATTGTAGGGTGGTGAGGGCTTTGGTTGCCCACCTGCCCGGAGACGGTGGGCAAAAAAAACACTTTGCCCACCCTACAAAAAACCTTAACTTAATGGCATTGA
>QNER01000349.1 GCA_003646175.1 Candidatus Parabeggiatoa sp. nov. 1 | reverse complement strand
TAAGCTAAAAGTTAGGGCAAAACCTTCGAGGTTTCCAAAACCTCGAAGGTTTTTAACTGAATAGTATGGCATTTTTGGAATTAAATCAATAAGTTACAAAACAAACATCAAGTTTTACATGAGGTGTCACAGCGTTGATTTTTCAGGACATGCGCTTGCCCTATCTTACTTAAAAAGCACTTCTCGTTGAATAGTGGGATGAAAAGTAAAATCTTCGATCTCAACTTCCCCATGATATAACCAGCCCCGCTTTGCTTTGGTGCCAATATTAGTCGTCCCTGACAATCTCATTGCAAACTCAGAACCAGGATTACCGATAAGGTTAAACAACTCTATTAAGCGAGTGGTAGTACTCACATCATTTTTACCCACAAAAACATCCAACTCTTTTTCTACGATTTTTTCGCTGCCATCCTCACTAGCGGGAAAGAGGATATTTTGTTGGGTGGTGCCCAAATAAATTTCGGTGCCTTTGCCGTCTTCAAAGGTGATGACAAACCGAGGATTCCTAAATTTCAGGCCCACCTCCGCTGCGGTGCTAAACTGTACGACGACTGTGGCTCTAAATTCATCGTCGGTTTTTATAAGATTGATACTCTTTATCGCTTTGATATCGAGTTTGTCAACGAGTTCAAGAGACAGAGCAAAAGCGGCCTCTAAACTAAAAAGGTAAAAACTGATTGCCATTACCAATTGCAAAAGGGGATGACGCATATTTTTCTCCGATTTGAAAATAAAAAAAGCCTGATTATCACAGATTTTTGGGATGGTTTTGGAATTGGGAATTAGGAAATTGGAAATTTAGAATCGGTGTATCTACTGAAAAGGGTAATCAATTGAAATAAAAAAGTAACTGGGAATTACACTGAACGTACTTCAAAACCGTGAAAATGAGTTGTTTTTTCAAAGAAGATAAACCTGTGATATTAAGCGTTCTCTTTCATTCATTCACAATTCGCGCCTAAAGTTTTTGCGCGACTTTAGGCGCGAACACAATTCACAATTATATATCCTTTCCCCGTTCCTACGTGAAACGCCAGCGCAATGCAAAATAGCCCCCAATAAAAAATACTAGGCTAGCACCCAGTAAATACAATAAGGGCGGCCACAAATGGCCAACCTCAAAATTTCCCCATTGCCGTGGCCTAAAAAATGAACTTACTAATGAAGTGTTCTTCGCTTGAACAAGCTCAAGCTCGTTGTTCCCTTTGGGATTCACCTGTAATTTTAAAATGCCCCCATCAGCATAAGCGTCAGTTGTCAAAATAGACTCAAAAGCCCACCTTTGAATAGTGACCGCACTTAAAGCATTAGTCAGATGAGACCACACACTATTTTCCAAATCCACTTGTGGTCGTAATAAACCACCAAAGAGTAATTGAGGTATCATCAGTAATGGAACTAAGGTCAGCGCGACGCGATAACTGGTTACTACAGATGAGATAAATAAACCCAACGAGGCTGAAACAAAAGCGGCTACCCATAGTATCAGTCCAATCCATAAGGCATCCATCCATGACAATTCTAATAATAATGGGACAACCATTATGGACAGTAAGCAGGTTTGCACCCCCAAAACTATTGTTAAAACCAAGAATTTTGCTGCTAAATAGGGAAAAATAAACAAATAAGAGCGACTTTCTCTCTTTAAAATCGGTTGTTCTGTGACAATTTCCTTGCAAGAACCCATGATACCAAACCAAATACAGGCAGCCACCAATAGAAAATAAACACTGCCACGTCGCACACTCGCCATATCGCTAATCAGTTGTATTTCTTTCTTGATGTATGTGAATGTCAAATTGGGAACCGGCACTTGTTTTCTGTCAAAAAAAGGCTTGATTGTTGTATTGATATACTCAAGCCGCGTAGCAATATTTGTTTCTTGAGCGAGTGTTTTAGCGTATCTATGCAGCTTGTCAATATTGATACTTTTATCGGCTTGTTCTAACGGTTCCTTCATGATGCCGAAATAATACAGTATTCTAGCAGCCTCATCGAAGCTCTGTTTATCGCGGTTAAAATTATAAAAAGCCACAATAATAAGCATGGCGATGAGGGGAACTTGAAGAAAGATTAATGATAGATTGAGTTTATCGGCAAAAATGATCCTAAAATTGCGTTGTATTAAGACTACCCACTGTGACAGTAATAATCCTACCGTTGTTTTAGGTAAACGCTGACAAGGCATTTTTTAGGTATGCTCCGAAAGGAATTTCCCTTAATTAAAACCGAAAATTAAAATTTCCCCTTTGATAAAGGGGGACTGTGAGGATTTACAACAGCTATCTAAACGGATGCTATCCCTTTTCGGGATAGTATCCGTCAAATCAAAATTTATCAATCATGAATCTGATCTGAAGCTGTTTGCATTATTCCGGACAACTTTTCTTGATAGAACTCACTGAATAATAACTATACATCCAAAACGGTTGCCCACTTGACGGAAATTGATGCGGACGATGCCTCACAAATATCAAAAACTAAAGTAAGGCTTACAAGATAGTTCCAGGTAGTTACACTGGCTCAAGCTTGCACAACCAAAATTTCTATCGTGTGTGCCATTAATGTTGCACACTCTGTGTTAATTATCTGTCATCTCAGGGACGAGGCAGAAAATAATAATACGTTATTTAACGCAATAAACCAAGTTTTTTGAATAAACTTGGTTTTTAAAATCGCCAGAAAAATTTTAGGTAGTCCTAAACATGTAGTGATGTTACGGATGCTATCCCTTCCCCGGGATAGTATCCGTTTGGACATCATCACGACTTCTACAGGACTACCAAATTTTGTTCTCAGTGATCCTTTGAAGTTTGTCTTCCTTCTAAGATTTTGTGCCAGACTTTGAGGTGCTTTCCTCATTTTTCAACAAGGTTAAGGCGAAAAAAATGCCATTGGCATGATCAAATGAAATTGATGTTTCAGTGATCCCTGTTTAAAATATTCTATCAGTTTTTCATTATAATTATAATTATCTAATATTTCTAGTAAATATTCGGCCGGATTGCGCCCCACACTGGAAGTCCCTGTCACCTGTTCAAAATAACGAGTGGCTTCTTGACTCGGCCCATAGTAGGCGATCTTTCCGCCATGACTCATCAATAACAGATTATCAAAACGTTCATAAGTATCACGACTCGGCTGGTGTATAGTCGCCATTGTGGTTAAATCATCAAGTCGCGTCACCGATTGTAATAGTCTAACAATTTTATCAGCATCAACAGAAGATAGCCCAGAAGTGGGTTCATCTAAGAATAAAATCAAGGGCATAGCGATCAATTCATGGGCAAGGTTAGCCCTTTTTCTTTCACCACCACTTAGCCCACGAATGCCCGATTCTGAGGAGCCAATCACGGTATTTAAAAATTTATTCAGTCGTTCTTTGTCAAACCCCAAATTGCGACAAGTTTGATGAATGATACGCTCCCGTATCTGCGCGGCTAAACCCATAAATTGGAGCCTTAAACAATAATTTAAAGATTGGCGCACCGTCAATTCGGGAATCATCACATCATCTTGCGGCAAATAACCGAGCCATTCTCGCACTTTTCCATAGTCATGATGCACATTAATTTTTTGTTGTTCCCTAATGACAAAAACTTGACCTGTGGTGGGGGTGCGATAACCATTGACTAAATCAAGTAATGTGCTTTTACCACAGCCGGCAGGCCCCATAATCGCTGTCATTGTCCCAGGTGTCGCACGTATGTAAGCCCCATTGCAAATCAGTTTATCAGAAACTTTATAATACAAAGCCGTGGTTTCTATGCCAGCGCGGGGCCGCCCTCGAAATAATTGGGCATCAATCCCAATTGAGGTTTTGCCTAATTTTATCTCATTACGCCCCTCAGCCTTTTGAACAATTTCCTCCCAGGTTTTTTTAGGTAATTGACGGCCATCAAGAAATGTGCCTGATTTAGAGCTAAGGTCTTGAATAAAGAGACGATCTCGAACACGTTTCAAAATAGCATGTTTTTTGGCAATCTCAGGCACTTCAGCGGTAGTTAAGCGAATAGCACAGGCCTTGCAGTGCCCGATTAAAATTTCAAAATCTCCACTCAGGCCCACCGATTTATTGTTTTTTACCATGTTGCACGCACTGACGAGAGTGATTGAATGGGTTGCAAACCAGTTAAAGGATTGACGTAAGTACAACGGATTTGAGGAATAAACGGATAATAGTACAGCGGTGGGGTGGTGAAAATTGTGTTCGCGCCTAAAGTTTTTGCGCGCAAAAACTTTAGGCGCGAATTGTGAAGTATTAATTGTTAATGAAAAAATGGTTATTTAACTCACTATTTTTATTGAGTTTTTTTAAATGCGGAACCAAAATTGGATCAATTTTTGCCACCAAGTCACCGGATTTTCACCACCCCAGTACAGCGGATACACGAAATCAACGGATAATAGTACAGCGGATACACGAAATTAACGGATAATAGCACAGCGGATACCCGAAATTAACAGATAAATGATGACGAAAGAAGTCCCACCCAAGTATAATAACAATGCTATATAATCAATGCGTTGTACTTATCCGCTTATTTCGCGTATCCGTTGTACTAGAACCGTTGTACTAAATAGAGCAGTTGGCTCCCGCCAACCCATTATACTAAGCACGTAAGTACAACGGATTTGGTATTTGCTAGCGTCAATTTACCCATGTTTCAATTCGTTTATTTCGCCAATTCGTTGTACTCATATTCATTTCGTATTAATAATTAGCCGATTCCTCAATCACTTGCGTCATGCTTTTAGCGGTTTTCAATGCTTCATCCGCTTTTTGGATAAGGCTCTGTGCCGTTGCTGTGAATTGTTGCGTGCCTTCTATTTCCTGTTCAGTTTTATAGATGACATAGGCTCTTTCGATTTGAAAGTGAATCTCTTTTTGGGTTTGGGTTAATTGGGTATGAACGCGATTCCACTTATCAATGCGAGGCTGTGTCACTTGCTTTTGATCAGGAAAACGGTTTTGCAATTCCGTCAATTTCTGAAGTTTCGCATCAACTTCACCAATGGTTTTGGATAAATTGCCTATTTTGGTCAATAATTTAGGGGCCATGCTTTGAACAAAATTATTGACTTCGCTCTTAACCTCTTGTAATGGTTGATTTTCTTCTACAGAGCCAGACGCAAAAAATATCGAAACACCGGTTGCTATGATAACCAATACAATAATAAGCTCAATAAGTGTAAATCCACGTTGAAGTCGTATTTTAGATTGACTTCCAGTTGAAAATGAGTTTTTCATTGAGTTGTCTCTCCTACGCTGATAGTGATTGCTTCTGCATGTTGTAAAGCCTCATTTGCCTGTTTAAGAATCTCATCAAGAAAAACCGATTGCCCGATACCTTCTATTTGGTTTGCTTGATGAATCACATAAGCCGTTCTGAGTTGCACCTGGATATTGCGTAAGGTTTGCTCAAGATGCTTCTTCAACTCAGTTAATTTGGCAATCTTGGGTTGAACAACATCTGTTTGTGCCGGAAATTGGCTTTGCAGTTTTTGGAGATTCTGAATCTTGGTATTAATAACGATAATACTGTTATCAATTTTCTGGATATTCGGATGTAACTTAGGCGAGAAAGTTTCCACAAAAGAATGTATGGATTCTTTGATTTCTTCTCTTTCACTTCTTACCAGATCATTTTGGTATTTTTCTGATATAAAATTATAGCTGATGGCAATAGCAAAAAAGAGTGCGAGAAATATCCCGCTTCCTAACAGAAAGTTTTTCTCACACTCGTCTTCTTCATTAGGACAAGCTTTGAAAACATTACACATAATCCCACTAAAAAACATTTCTTTTAATACATTAACAAAATAAAATCCATAAAAATCAAAACAAGTTGCCTTTTTTAGCACACATGCAAATGGATTCATGCTTGCTTCAATACAAAAACAACAACTGTCATCGCAATAATTATTAGTTAGACATGTACAACCATAAACTTTATAGTTAATCAATGTGGGTGTGTGTCCACCACAGCAACCCCCATTATATACAAGCTCATTAACCCTATATTCTTCTCCCCAAACAAACCCTGCTGCATTCGCTTCCGTAGCAAACAAACACAATGCCGATGCCAATGCCGCATGAGGCAAGTAATTAACAGGAATAAACGTATTCTTTTCTAATTTCCGAATACTTTTATGGACTTGTTGATGAAGACGGCTAGGAAAACCTTGTAATAGAATCCCTTCAACCAGAGATTGATGTTGATAAAGTGTCAGTTGTTTGGTTAAAGTTTGAATGGTTCGCAATGAATCCATCACCAAACGAACGACTTCGTGCTGAGAACGGGTGGCGGAAAAACCATTGCTATCTTGATAAGTCGCCAGCAACGCATTAAATTGTTGTTTTTCAACATCATCTAAAATATCAATGCAACTGTCTATCAAATACACGATTTTGCCAACATGATAACCAATGTCATACAAAATACTTTCGTTTTGCTTCAGATTAGCCAGCGTAGCCGTAAAACGAAAGACTTCACCAACAAACCGTGCCGACGGTTCAGCATAATCCTCAATACGCGGGGATTTCTTTAATTCAACTTGGGCTTGATTCGCCAGTACTTGATCAATTAAATCGGTGTTAAAACCTTCAAGTTCCAGAATTTTGCGCGCCTGGTTAAATGGCCGTCGGTAATATTTAGCCAGCACGGTTTTTAATAAAGACTTCTTTTCTTGTAAAGCATCGCTCAACTTGGTAAACAATAAAGCGACAGCCAGACTGGCAGACATCTTTGGTGCCATTTCATCTGGATGATAAACCGGCACTTTGCGCGGAAAAACGGCGCACCACGCCTTAGTTTCGCGCTTTTTTGACTGCGATTGTGCGTCAATCAGTAAACTGATGAGCGTCGTATCATAAGATAACAAAGCTCTGGACGTATAGCCAAAATGTTTCTGCAAAGCATGGCATTGCCCGCAGTAACTTTTTTTATAACTCTCGCCATCCGTTTGGTTTAATTGACAGCTTGGTGTGCGTAAAAAACCATACATAAAATTTGTATTGAATTAATTTTTAAGAAGAAAATATATTTGCCATCTACCAATAATTCTTGGGGTGAGTGGCATGGCGGATAATTTTGCGAAATGCGTCTCCAAATATAGTATTCCAGAAAAATAAATTGGTTTCAAAAGCTTGAAGTTGACAGGAGTCCAAGATTTATCTTGGCTTTCCCAAACTAAAGTTTGGACTCCAAAAAAGTTTCCGTTTCCAAATTGGCATCATAACATGGTACACCTGGAGTGTTAAATTTGAATCCATTTTGTTGATTTTTTCACCCTATTTTTCGGCCTATTTTTTTGTCTGAATCATTCACCAATTCCATCTGATGGTTCATGACAATGGTGGGCAAACCAAAAGACGTTTGCCCACCCTACCTGGCTTCAATCAGATTAATCCCGGCCCCCGGATCGGCGGCCTTAATATAATTCCTGATTATAACGGATTTTGTTGATAATAAATTCAATATGACATTTCGTGATGCTATCGCTTTTTTGGCGATAGTATCACTTTTGCACTTTAATCCTTAATAGGCTTGCCAGTCAATTTTAACGAATAAAAACAAAGGGTTAAATTGACAACCCCCTTATTTTCGGACAACTCTAATCAGTCAAAAATATCATTGCAATAACCAGTGTTATTGTTGGAGTGATACTATCGCCAAAAAAGCGATAGCATCACGGCTTGAACACTTTTTGGT
>QNER01000348.1 GCA_003646175.1 Candidatus Parabeggiatoa sp. nov. 1 | reverse complement strand
GTGTGCATGGTAGTAAGTACTGAACCATAAGTTTTCAGGTATTATGAATTTATTTGTAGGTGGACAAGGTCCGTATCGATCTCACCGAAATGAGAGCAAGATGGTGGGCAACAAAAAGACTTTGGTGGGTACAAAATACCTGAAAATTTGTGCTTCAGTACTTATTATTCACATAAATATTATTGATGAGAAAGTCTTAATGGCGTTTTTTTTGGTTCTCGCCCCGGCGCGAGAGAACCCATTTTCTACGCGCCAGCGTCAATATGTTCACCAATCCATAAATACTGGCAACAAGCCTTCCCTTTGAGCCTAATTTCTAGCACTTAAATCAAAAAGAGAGTACAACTAATTGAGAAATAAACGAATTGGTTAGGGGGAGTTTGGGTTTATTGGAAAAGCAGCTATACTAAGTTATCCGCAAGGGATGGGGAGTTGATTAAGATGGTTGAACAATATTTAACAGATTGAGGGATTGACAGAATAAAAAATAACTACAAGGATTGTATATAAGAAGGGATTGGTTAGTGGGTATTGTTTCGATCTAATCCTTTTTTATATACAATCCTTGTAGTTAGTTATTATGGTTTTAAATGAGTTGTTATGAAAATTAATCCGGTTTATCCTTTCATCCGTTTAATCCTGTTCAAAACCTGCCTTCTTGCTTGCTCGTGGCGAAGATAGTGGGAGTGACGTATGGCCATTTGTACCCCTACTCGGTGTTCACATGCGCAGGCGCGTAAGAACGAGTTCGTAAATATTCCAATATAGGAAAAATCAATGACAGAGATCACCGCAAAAATTTTAGATCCCACTCACTTGGAACTGAGCCAGCCTATTTTTTTCCGTCAAGGGAATATGATCTCAATTTACATCCATGATGTCGTTGAAAACAACGCGGACGAAACAGAAAATGTATGGATTGAAGCGGGCCAGAAGCATTTTTTAGCCGCTTATGATGAAGAGGATGCCATTTATGACCAATTATAATTTTGGAGATGTTGTTTTGGTGGCATTTCCCACACACGGCACCCTTAAAAAACGTCCTGCTCTTGTCGTTTTAGATACAGGCGATGCTGATATTGTGCTGGCACCGATAACGACAACAAAACGCATTGCGCCAGGTGACTATTGATTAAGATGGTTGAACAAGATTTAACAGATTGAGGGATTGACAGAATAAAAAATAACGACAAGGATTGTATATAAGAAGGGATTGGTTAGTGGGTATTGTTTCGATCTAATCCTTTTTTATATACAATCCTTGTAGTTATTATGGTTTTAAATGAGTTGTTATGAAGATTAATCCGGTTTATCTTTGCATCCGTTTAATCCTGTTCAAAACTTGCCTTTTTACGGATTAAGGGATTTGACATAATAAGTCTTACCACCTATCCGTTTTTTTTACTCTTTGAAACTTACGAGACGTTGTACTATTTTTGATAAACTGATAAGTGATAAGCATAATTAGTTCTACACTTTGTTTTAAAAGCTTTTTTCCTTTATAAGAATTTATTTTTTCTTTATAAAAATGAAAAAATTAATATTATGAACGAGTTATCTTTAGAACAGCCCTGCGCTGGCTAAATAACTCAAACCATCAGGAGTTATGACTATGCAAACACTATTTCAACCACTTCAAGTTGGTGCGCTCAAGCTGCCAAATCGTATTCTCATGGCACCCCTTACCCGTTGCCGAGCAGAGGCTCAGCATATCCCAAGCAACTTAATGGCTGAATATTATGCCCAGCGTGCGAGTGCTGGTCTCATCATTGCCGAAGCCACCATGGTTATGGAAGGAAATTCTGCGTTCTGGATGGAACCCGGCATTTACGAAGATGCACAAGTCACGGGCTGGCAGAAAATTACCGATGCCGTTCATGCGGCAGGGGGTAAAATATTCCTCCAGCTTTGGCATGGCGGACGCGCCTGTCATCCTCTGCTTAATGATGGGAGACAGCCGGTTGCGCCCAGTCCGATCGCCATCACCGGCGATGAAGTCCATACACCAGAAGGCAAGAAACCGTATGTCATTGCGCGCGAACTGCGCGATGATGAGCTACCTGGCATCGTTACTGGATTCAGGCAGGCGGCTGAAAATGCAAAGCAGGCCGGCTTCGATGGTGTGGAAGTGCATGGCGCGAACGGTTACCTGCTGGATCAATTTTTACGAGATGGTTCTAACAAACGCACCGGTCCGTATGGCGGTTCATTAGAAAACCGTGCGCGACTCATGTTTGAAGCCATTGAAACTGTCTGTGATATCTGGGGGAGCGATCATGTCGGTCTTCGCATTTCACCGCTAAACAGCTTCAACAGTATGATCGATAGCGATCCGATAGGTCTGTCTACATGGCTTGCCACTCGACTCAACGATTTCGGCCTTGCCTATCTCCATGTTATGCGGGGTGACTTTTTCCAGCAGCAAAGCGGTGACATCTTATCGCCAATTAGAACGCACTATAAAGGCATAATTATCGGCAACATGGGTTACACATCAAAAGAAGCCGCAAAAGCGATTAGCGAAGGGAAGATCGAGGCGGTGGCTTTTGGCACCGCCTTCCTAGCCAATCCCGATCTCCCGGCACGGATTAAGCTGGATGCCCCACAGAATCAGCCTGAACCAGCCACCTTTTACTCTCCTGGGGCAGCTGGGTATACCGATTACCCTTTGCTTAATACTTAATACTACACGGAATCACTTGCGTGCTTGCTACCAATCTTAATAACGTGGCATTTTGGAATTGAACAGGCTTTAACTTCTTTCGGGATTGACAGGATTATTTTGTCTTGTCGAGGTTCAAGTTTTTCTCCGAAAAACTTGAACCTCGACATCAGGATTTTCAGGATTATAGAATTTTAAGAATGAATTGTTGGCACCCTTCATTTATTCCGACAAGGGCAACCACAAGGGATTGCCCCTACAAGATATAATGGACATGTAGGGGCAATCCTTTATGGTTGCCCCTACATTTTTGAAGGGTGCCAAATTGTTGAGCTAAAAATAAATTCGGTTAATTCTTAAATTCGGTTAATTCTGATTCAGACAATTACAATTAAAATGATTTTCCGGTATTTACCCAAACATCCTGAACAAAACTTGTTGGCTCTATTCAAATTAATTAATTAAATATTTGGTGGTGTTACCAAACATTTGTGATGAAACCGAGTTGCTATAAATGGGTATTCTGGTGGACGATCAAAATCAATCATTAATAACACTTTGTCTTTTGAGCTATTATTCCAAGCTTCATGTTCACAACTATCATCAAAAATCAGTGATTTTCCTTCATGCCACTTTTCTACCCGGACACCTATTCTAATGCCACATTTATCAGGTTCAGACACGATAATAGCCAAATGATAACGTAAAAAGTCTTGTGAATAACCGACATGAGGTTTGATATGCAAACCGGGGCTGGTACAGGAAAAAGCGACCGTTCTCAAACCGGGTACTTGCTCAACCAGGCGAGTCGTTTCTGGAAAACGTTGACAATTTGTCGTCTCCTTTTTTCCAAACTTGTACAATGGAAAAACTTTCCAGGAGGTGGTTTCCTGATCATATAGGGATGTTTCGGGCCAAAGAATTAAATCTTGCTGACTTAAGCGCAGAAATTCATTTTTTATAACTAAAAAGTTATTTTCCAAGACTTTTGCAAATGGAAAATCATTTGGAGAAAAAATGACCTGCGGCAGAGATTTGGCGGTTTGAGGACTTGAATTCGGCGATAATAAATCACGCCATTTCTGTTGAATCGGCTTAAATTCACTTTTGGGCAATAACTGAATATTCACCTGATGTTCAGTGATGTCACGCCCAAGCAATCTTTGAGAAAGACGCGCTAGTCGCCGGTTAGCTCGAAAATCATCTTCCAGTAAGCCATTTTGGTAAACGTCGATAAAACGTTTTTGATCCCATAAATGCTTGTGAAAATACCCCTCCTGTCGAAAACCTAATCCAAGGGTCAATTTTTGGGAGAGCGTCTTGTCACCATAAACAAAACTAATGAGTTTATGGAAATAGGCGAAATTAAAAGCACAGTCAAGTACCAACAGAGCCGCTTCCACTCCTATGCCAACCTGACGATCTTCAGGCCGCAAAATACCCAACACAAATTCTGCTAAATTGTGTTTAGGTTGAAAATTAAGCAAACTCGCGAGTCCAATTGGAAAATCGTTGCTTTGCTCAGTTTGATCGCCAGGCCGTATAATTACCCATTCGATCCGATTCAAATGTTGAGGAAGAGACTGGCTTTCGTGTTCTAACCTATCCGTCAGTTTATCAATCGTTTCAGCGTCTCGATATGGAAGCCAAAATGACTCATCCTGATAGCAATTATGGAGGAAAGCCGCATGTTTTTTGCCACATCTTTCTAATCGTAACCGTTTTCCAATCACGACTCCCATACCAAGCGGTTTTGCAGTTAGACTACCCATTAATGACACCTCCAATGCATAAATTTGCCACCTGAGTATGTACAATTTGAAACATCGGGAAAAGGTGAAATCTGAAATGTATCAACTTCTGATGCTTGAGATTCAGCAAAGTCCATCGTTCCAGCGGGTATAGCAAGTGCCTGCATAAAGATTGACCACTCAAGAGGTACATCTGACTCTGACAGATCGGATAATTTTACCGGAACTGTGACTGATACTGTGTCAGGAGACATTGACTCTCCTAATACCGTTGAGCTTTGCTGAAATTGAGACGCAGAAACAGTGATACCGGCAACCACTTCTAAACTACCTCTGTCCAGTTGAGTTTGCCCGCTACAACTGGGTGGCCATGACAAAGGACCTCCTAAAGAAGGATAAGAAATACCTATCCAGACATCCATTGGTTTATCGGCCCGAATACCAGCAACGGTAATATACAGGATTTTTCCGTCAACTTGGGCACTCAGGAGATACTCATTTTCTATTTCGTTAGAGTTAAGAGAGGATTCTGAAGGCATATACGAGTTGAGCGAAATGTGATGATCGGTTCCACACTCACTCGCGCTGTCTGCCGCCGCTACCAAATTGCCACTCATGGCTATCTTTCCGAAAGTTACCGATAGCATTTTTTGTTTAACTGAATTTTTCGTCATAAACAATTTCCTCCTAAGGTTTCAATGTAAATGTCACATTTCAATCATAACAAAGTTTTTTCGTACAAGGTTCGCCTGAAACGAATGAACAATCACACCCGGTTTCGTACAAAGTTCGCTTTGTACTCCTGAGCAATCACACCCGGTTTCGTACAAGGTTCGCCTGAAACGAATGATAAGTTAAGTTAGCATTTTAGCATTTTAGCCGGACAGGGTTGCAAACTGGGGTGTTAAACTTGTCCCCCCTAACACACCCCTAAATCACATCGAAAGAGGGGACTTGCCACAGTTTTATTTTAAATAAAATTCCGTCTAATAATGGAAAAATAATTATGCCTAAAAGAATAAAGTTAATCTTAATAATCATAACTAGCATAACACCGTTTTTAGTGACGGCTGTCCATGCTCAAAATAACGGTGGAACACCTACATGGGAAGACGCTGAATTACAAAACGAATTACGTTTCTTGCGTGTTGAAATGGTTAGCATTGCTACAGGGACTAAACAGTCTATTTCCCGTGCCCCGGCCGTCACCACAGTTATCACCGCGCAAGATATTAAAACGATGGGCACCACCAATTTAGACGAGGTTTTGGAAACAGTACCCGGTTTGCACGTCGCACGAAGTCCTATTGGCTACAATTCTATTTATACTTTTCGCGGGATTTATTCCGCACTCAATCCGCAAGTGCTGATGTTGGTCAACGGCATTTCCATTGACACGTTGTACATGGGCAACCGGGGACAAGCGTTCGGCAGTATGCCTGTAAATGCGATTGCGCGAATTGAGATTATTCGGGGCCCCGGATCCGCTGCGTTTGGCGCGGATGCGTTTGCCGGCGTGATTAATATTATCACCAAAACTAAAGATGATATTGACTGCACAGAAATTGGGGCGCGGCTAGGCAGTTTTAACACGCGTGAAGTTTGGGGTTTGCAGGGTGGAGAGATTGGGGGCGTTGATATAGCGTTGGCGTTGGAATATCACACCACAGATGGACAGCGTGAAATGATCGAGGCCGATGCTCAAACCCCTTTTGATGCTCTGTATGGAACCGACGTTTCACTTGCGCCAGGCCCTGTCAATTTATCCCGACAAAATTTAGATGTCCGTTTTGATGCGTCAAAAGATTTATGGCGATTACGGTTAGGCTATCAACAACGGCAAGATTTCGGCTTGGGCGTGGGAATCAATGAAGCACTCGACCCCAATGGCCGTTTTGCCGAAGATCATATCAGTGCCGATTTAACCTATCACAATCCCGAATTTTCCCAAAATTGGGACGTAACCGCGCAATTGAGCCTTATGCAAACCAAATGGCGAACAACGGACAATCTTTGGGTTTATCCCCCCGGCAGTTTTGGCGGTGCCTATCCAGACGGATTCATCGGCAACCCCGGTTTATCAGAAGACATTTCACGTTTTGATATTTCTGGGTTTTATTCAGGTTTGAAAAAACATACATTCCGTTTGGGCACTGGTTTTTATTATGGTGACCTTCACGATGTGCAATTTGTGGCGAATAATGGCATTGATCCTGCGACGGGACAAAACCTTCCGCCCGGCAGTCCATTGGTAAATTTGACGGGTACGTCTTCTAGTTTTCTTTCCGAAGGTACCCGTAAAAATGGGTATGTGTTTCTACAGGATATTTGGGAGTTCGCAGACGATTGGGAATTGACAGCCGGCTTGCGTTATGACCATTATTCAGATTTTGGTTCAAGCTTGAATCCTCGATTCGCGCTCGTTTGGCAAACCAATGCAGAATTAACCACAAAATTGCTTTATGGGCGAGCGTTTCGTGCCCCTTCGTTTTTAGAGCAATACGGCATCAACAATCCCGTCGCGCTGGGCAATCCTGATTTAGTGCCTGAAAAAATTGAAACGTGGGAATTGGTTTTTATGCGTCATAGTGCTGATAAATCGCGTGTTTCCTTCAATTTATTCTATTACCAATGGCAGGATGCAATTCGTTTTGTGCCTGAACTGCTGGCTGACACATCCACCGCGCAAAATATTGGTACTCAAACGGGCTATGGTTTTGAAATTGAAGGGAAATGGAAATTCGGCAAAAATTTCAATTTATTGAGCAATTACGCCTTTCAACGGGCCAAAGATGAAAACGCTAACCACGACGCGGGCAATGCACCACACCATCAAATTTATCTGCGCACCGATTGGCAATTTTTACCCCACTGGTACACAAGCACGCAAGTCAATTGGGTAGCAGATCGCAAACGGGTTTTCTATGATTACCGTCCAAACATTGACGATTACACCACTGTAGATTTAACCTTGCATCGCACCAATTTCAACAAGCATTGGGATTTTTCTATTGCGGTGCGAAATTTATTTAACGAAGATGCCCGCGAACCCAGTTTTGGCCCCGATAAAACGGGAATAGTTGCCGTTCCAAATGATTTACCCTTAGCGGGACGGCATTATTTTATAGAATTGCGATATCAGTTTTAGTAGGGTGGGCAAACGTCTTTTGGTTTGCCCACCATTTATCAAAGCGAGGCGGGGTGAGCAAACCAAATGATTTGCCCTTAGCGGGACGGCATTATTTTATAGAATTGCGATATCAGTTTTAGTAGGGTGGGCAAACGTCTTTTGGTTTGCCCACCATTTATCAAAG
>QNER01000347.1 GCA_003646175.1 Candidatus Parabeggiatoa sp. nov. 1 | reverse complement strand
GATGTCACTTATTAATTTAAGTCACGCAATTAAATGATTTCGTACAAGGTTCGCCTTGTACTCCTGACGAAAATTAAACCTGGGAGCTTAGTCTGCTTTAGTTTCGGCGTTTCAGGCTCAACTGCCGCAGACTTGAACTTTTAGCATAGGGATTTATCCCTAGGCTTGCTTTGGAAACAATGAACCTCTGATTCAGACATTTTGAAGGAGAAAACATTTTGAAGGAGAAAAAATGAGCAATTCACTAACCACAATACCCCTATAGGAGACAACCCAATGGCTGATGTTCACAAAAAAACCACTGTCGCACTTCTTGGCGCAGGCTACATTGTTGACTTTCATTTTAACGCACTTCGTTTATTACCCAATGTTGAGGTAAAGGCAATATGCGATTTAAAACGACAACAGGCTGAAAATTTTGCTCAACTAAAAGGGGTGCCAAATGTTTACACTGATCTCGGAGAAATGCTTGCCAATGAACAACTGGATGTGGTTCACGTTCTAACGCCACCTCAGATTCATTTTCAAACCAGTAGTCAGATCATTGAGGCTGGGGTTGACATCATGAGTGAGAAACCCCTATGCCACACTGTGAACTATTGCGAACAATTGCGTGAACAAGCCAGTACTCAGAACCGAACGATTGGTGTGACCAACAATTTTTTGTATATGCCGGTGTACGAAAAGTTAGTCGCTGACTGGCGCAGCGGTCGATTAGGCAAAATTGATCAAATTGACATTGTCTGGAATAAAGAACTGGGTCAACTGAGAGGCGGGCCTTTTGGCACTTGGATGCTACAAACTCCGACGAATATATTGTTCGAGGTGGCTCCCCATTCATTTGTACACCTTATTCATCTGCTTGGCGGTCAACCTGACTCAATCACGGTTGATGTTCACGATAAGGTTAAGTTGCCTCGGGGACTCGAATTTTATCGTCAATGGGAAATCAGAGGTTGGAAAGGTAATACAAGTATCCGGCTCCGGTTTTCATTTCTTGACGGATACCCAGAACACTATATTCAGGTTCATGGTACAAATGCGACAGCGCGGGCCGATTTTGAACACAATACTTATGTTTGTCAAGCACATACGCCACTCCCGTTTGATGTTGATCATTACGCTAACGTCGTTGTGCCGGCTCGACAGGCTATCCGACAAGCCCGCAGTACCTTAAGCCACTTTGTGTTGTCGAAGATGGGTATCGTTAAATCTGCCGGGGGGCCTTATGCTGAAAGTATTGCTCGAACCGTTGCCAGTTTTTATGAGGGTAGAAAGGGTGGTACTTTAGACGAGCGTATCACCCCAGCACTGGGTCAAGCAGCAGTGACACTTGGTGAATGGGTAGTTCGTGAACTTGACTTGCCAACAGTGCCAGAAAAGGTGGCACCCACGGTCAAACCGCCGCTTGAATCTCCCAGTCAGAAAGCGACGGTTCTTGTTATTGGGGGAACCGGTTTCATCGGGCAATCATTGGTTCGTCATCTCTGTCAAGCAGGGCATGGTGTTCGCATTCTCAGCCGTGATCCAAACAATTGCCCCGCAGAACTGAGTCATCTCGGCGTTGAACTCACTAAAGGTGATTTCACCAATCCTGATAGCGTTGCAACCGCACTTGATGGCATCCGTTATGTCTATCATTTGGCGCGTGGTTTTGGGAATACCTGGCCTGAATATCTCAAGTCTGATGTGGAACCAACGCGCAAGGTGGCAGAGTTATGTTTGGCACAAGGTATTGAACGACTTTTTTACGCCTCGTCTATTGCAATCTACAATGCCGGTAAAAAATCCTCAGTAATTACTGAAAAAACGCCTGCCCATCCGGGCATCATACGAGTGAGTCCTTATGCACGCTCGAAAGTCGAAAATGAGCGGCTCTTACTTGATCTCTATCGCGACAAAGGATTGCCGCTCGTCATCTTCCGCCCCGGTATCGTGCTTGGGCATGGTGGTAGCCCTTATCATTGGGGCGTTGTCGCTTGGCCCTACAATTCGGTATGTCGTATTTGGGGGAGCGGGAACAATAAGCTACCCATTGTGCTGGTTGATGATGTTGCAGATGCGATGGTACGAGCCCTCGATGTACCTGATATAGAAGGAGAATCCTACAATTTGGCCAGCCAGCCTTGCATCACTGCCAATGAATATATTGATGAGTTTGAGCAGCGAGCGGGCATTTTACTTCAGCGTGTACTTACGTCTAATTGGCGTTATTACCTTGGAGAGATGGCTAAATGGGGTATTAAAAGTATTGGCCGTGATCCCAATGCCGCTTTCCCTAACTATGCTGACATTAAAAGCCGCAGCTTTGCCTCCGTTTTTGACTCATCAAAAGCAGAGCAGCAGCTTGGTTGGCTGCCAGTCAGCGATCGTGAAACACTTATTCGGGAGGGCTTACATGTGCCTGTCGATGAGTTTCTGAAGTAGAACCTGAAACTACAAGGATTGTATATAATAAAGGATTAACGATCCGAGCATAACGAAAGCCAACTTTTTCCCAATACAGCAATGACAAGGAAATAGCTAGCTAATTAATTGCGTTTTTATTTCATGCACATTCGCCTGTTTTAATCGATATCGTTCATTGCGATAAATTAGCGAAGAAATCCTTTTTTATATACAATCCTTGTAGTTAACTTATTAACTGATGTTACGCACAATGGTTCCACAAGCCAACATGCCTTGGGCTTTAGCCCTAGGCTTGGAAATTCAGTGCGTAACATCAGTTATTAATCAATAACCCGCTATAACACTGGATGGACTAATACTATTGTAGTTATTCCAATAACCCATTGAATACTCAAACCATGTACTCACTGAACTGGCAAACCATTCACACCGTTTTTTTGGATATGGACGGAACGTTGCTTGATTTGAATTATGACAATCAATTCTGGCGACACCATTTACCCAAACGTTATGCCCAACAATCTGGATTATCCATTGAGGCTGCTAAAGCCATTTTACTTTCCCGCTATGAAGACATGCTAGGCAGATTGGAATGGTACAGCGTTGATTATTGGAGTACCCAACTTGATATGGATGTCGGGGTACTTATAGCAGAATTAACGCATTTAATTGCTGTTCGCCCTTATGTCAATGAATTTTTATACGCATTGCGTCAACACAATAAACGAGTGGTACTTCTCACCAATGCTCACCAGAAAAGTATCTCTTTAAAAATGCAACACACCCAAATCGTTCACCATTTTGATTGCATCGTGTCTGCCCATGATCTGGGATTGCCCAAAGAAGCCGCCGAATTTTGGCATAAATTACAAGCAGTTGAGCCGTTTAAGGCCGCACATACCTTATTTATTGATGATAGTTTATCGGTTTTGCGTTCTGCCGCGGGCTATGGTATCGCCCACCTACTGGGCATTTATCAGCCCGATTCTCAAGCACCGCCCACAGAGAGTGATGAGTTTAGGACAATTCACAGTTTTCGTGAGATAATGCCACCCTTGCCAAGATAAATCTTGGACTCCGGAGCCGAGACTAGATGATTACTGACAAGGAAACCAAAAAACCATGAAATACCTTAATTTAGATCCATCACTGCAAGGTGCTGAAGATGCTGAAGATATACCCATTGCCAGCGAATTGTTAGAAAAAAAATTGGCTGAGATTGATAGTCAGCTTACCCAATTGCCCGAAACAGATTCGATTAAGCGTGCGGAACTCCTATTAGACTATGGAAGTACCTGCCTCGAACTCCAAAAAAATTTTGAAGCTTGGCAAGTGGCTCAACAAGCTTTTAATCTATTTACACCGGCTGAAAATTGGGAAGGGGCAGTACAAGCCTGTAACATTATGTTTGGAGCTGAGCAACCGGATTCGTTAGTCGCGTTGGGCAATGGTGTCTGGCTCGCCGTGACTTTTCCTATTGAGCCAGAACTCAGCGTGCTTATGCTAGAACATTTGGTTAATGAAACGCCAGATGATTCTGATGGTGGAGCGGTTGCCGCTGCCACCGCACATTATTTGGCAGAGTTACGCGCCGAAGAGCAACACCGTGAAAATTTGTTATTTTTCACCAACCAATTACTGGCAACAGTGGCGCGTCGTCATAGCAATATCGAAAGCCAAACGGATTTTGAGACTTGGGTTAAAAAACTTGAACTTGATTCACCGAACGACTTTTTGGGGCGTTTGGCACAAGTGCTTAATGTGATGGTGCAGGATGATTGGTGGGTTGATAGGGATGCTTTGAGAGCGAAGTTGCCTGATTGAAGGGGATCGGTTCAACGAGAAAGAGCGTATTGTCGTTATTGTTTTTCAGAAAAATAATTTCACCTGCCATGACGGATAGCATCCCTTGAAGCGCTGCCATTAAGTTAAGCTTTTCATTGAGGGCAACCATAAAGGATTCCCCCTACCTGACATCACAGTTTGTAGGGGCAATCCCTTGTGGTTGCACTTAATGGCATTGTTCCCTTGAAGGGATGCTATCCGTTACGTTATTATCGAAACATCTATAGCAATCCGATGTTTTGGTGGGGTTCGGATTCCTTTCAACGAATCAACCTTTTGTTAACCACAATTCCCGATGTTTTAACTTGTTTAAGTGCCAAAAGGCACTGAAAATCATCAGTTCAACAAACACACAAAGAATCCCTGCCACCACCGTTAGCCCTACAAACTTATAAAATGAATAAAGATTAGTAAATGGGTCTTTGCTCACAAAACCATAAATTCCCGCCACAAAACTCGCACTCAATCCGATAGAAAATATAATAAGCCACTTGGTTTGAGTTGATAACGGTGTTAAAGCGTTTATTGACAGCGAAGGGGCTTGTTTTAGCCATTTCAAGTACCAATATAACAGCAGGGTTGCGCCGAGCAGTGTACTCCCATACTGTAATACTTTATAAACTTTGATGGAAACTTGTGATGTCTCAATAATTGGCAGACTCAAAATGGGTAACTGAACTACCACCCAACCACTTTGATGCGTTAGAGAATCCCAAGCGATATGAGTCAACGCACCAATAAACAAAGACAAAATAATTAAAAGGAAACGCTGCAACGGCACAAAATGAAAACCGTTTGCAGATCGCATCAAACATTGTTGATGAGTGACGGGGAACAACGCTATATTTCAGTTAGAAACCTTCAAGGTTTTGGAAACCTTGAAGGTTTTGCCCTACTGTGAGTCCGGTGGGGATGTCAAAGACAAAAACACCGATAAAGGTGTGGCCAAATTGATATTGTGTTGATAAACAAAGGAAATAGAGAAAATCGGGAGACATACTGCCCACGACAAGTGCCGATAGCACTAATCCCCCTCGTGCCAAAGGAACAGCTGCAGCAGGATGAGATAAAGTAAATGGCATGAATTTTTGCTATAAATATAAATATTAACAGGAGTACAAGGCGAACCTTGTACGAAAAAACTTTGTTTGATGGTTCGTAAGGTGACGACTTGAGTCAAGCATTGATTGGTTGGAGGTGTTTAGGGCAAAACCGTAAAGCAAATATTAACAGGAGTACAAGGCGAACCTTGTACGAAAAAACTTTGTTTGATGGTTCGTAAGGTGACGACTTGAGTCAAGCATTGATTGGTTGGAGGTGTTTAGGGCAAAACCGTAAAGCGTTTCCAAAACTTTGAAGGTTTCTAACTGTGTGCCCCCCTCTCAGCTGTTCAAAGATGGCTGTTACCGTGCTAGAATTTTAAGTTGGTATAAAATTTGCTTGCGTTCTTAACTCAGTTGTATACTGAGCATACTTGAAATCTGTGAAACGTCATTCGATGTTCAAGTATTTTGTACACAAAAAACTTGAGTTTCAAAACCAAGTTTGTCAAAAAGCGTGGTTTATTTGACGCGAAGTTTTTATACGAAACTAACTCAAAGGCGAGCAGTACAACCATTGACTTTAACTTCACGGATAGCATCCTGAGACGGGATGCTATCCGTTATGGCTTGTGAAAGTCTTCCTCTGAAAAACTATAACACTTTTTTAAAGGACTGATTATGAAACAATTTTATCGCCGAGCTTTTTGGCTAATCACCCTCTTTCTTGTCATCTTGATGGCACCCAACCTGTTTGCTGACGAGACGTTGTCGCAAAAAGGCTTGCTATGGCAGATTGACAGGCAGGGATTAACCCCAAGTTATCTTTTTGGCACCATCCATTCAGAAGACGCTCGTGTCAACCAATTGCCGCATGACGTGCGTTCCCGCTTTGAACAGGCTGATAGTGTCTCGCTTGAAGTGCTGATGGATATTCCCACCATGCTGAAAGTGGCTCATGCTATGTTTTTTATGGGAGATAAATCTTTAGATAAACTCATCGGCAAAAACCTTTACAATCAAGTCGTCAAAGCCATGAGCAAGTACGACATGCCCTCCATGGTGGTGAAAAAACTTAAACCGTGGGCTGTGATAGTCACGCTCAGTACACCCCCTTCAAAAACGGGGGAAGTTTTAGACTTACGGTTATACAGAAAGGCGCGACAGCTTCAAATACCAACCTATGGTTTGGAAAAGGTGGAAGAACAGTTGAATATTTTCGAGGATATCCCATTGGATGATCAAGTCACTTTGTTGAAAGATACTTTGGAATATCTTGACAAGATGCCGATAATTTTCGACAAATTGCATGAGTTGTATCTGGAGCGCGATTTGACGGCACTGATGACGTTCAGTGCCGAATATATGCGAGACAGTAGCGACAATCAAGCATTGATGGATGCTTTTTATAAACGGATAGTGGATGATCGTAATAGCAGAATGGTCAAACGCATGGAAAAACGTTTACGGGAAGGTAACGCCTTTATTGCCGTCGGTGCGTTGCATTTACCGGGGAAAAAGGGCTTGCTTAAGTTGTTGCAGACTCGCGGTTATCGGGTGTCGGCGTTGTACTAAAAGGCTGGGAACGATCGCTGTGACGGATGCTATCCCTTGAAGGGATAGTATCCGTTAAAAATGTCTCACTTTGATTTACAAATTTTCCGGATGATGTACATTTTCGATTTCCGATTTGCTTGAAGTTCTACGACAGAAATCAGATTTTTCTAAAAAATCGGAGCATGACAAAATTTAATCAATTATTTCAACTGGCACGCACTCATTTCTGTCAATCTCATAACGCAACACTTGATGGGCATTCGTATTAGCAATCCAAAGCGTATTGCCGTACAGACTCAAGCCACCCGGTTCATCCAACGCACAACCCGTCTCACGATGGACAACTTGATTATCGGTTATATTAATCCATTTTATTTTGCGGTTATACGTATCTGCCACCCACACCCCTTGACGTTGCTTATCCCAAGCCACACCCAGTGCATGTTGTAAACGTGCCTGAGTGCCGATGCCCTCTTTATCCCCAAACACAAACAAACCGCAGCCCACCAAAGTGCGAGTCGTGGCTTCATGCAAACTAACGCTACGCACTGCCGATGTTTCAGAATCCGCCACATATAACAGGCCATTGCCTATACTCAAGCCAGACGGTTGAGCAAATGCACAGGTTTGGGTTCACCATCAATAATATCTTCACACCCTGATCCGGCAAACACACCAATAGTTTGTAAAGCCAAATTCATTGACCAAATTTGGTGTTGCCCCGCCATGGCAATATACAAAATCCCGTCGTGGTGGGCTAAATCCCAAGGGGAATTAAGGGACGCTTGTAATGGTTTTTCAAAATAATTGCCCACGTAACGCCCTTGTTCACCCGTGCCGGCGATAGTATCGACTTGTCCGGAACTGAGAACAATACAGCGCAAAGCATGGTTTTTGGTATC
>QNER01000346.1 GCA_003646175.1 Candidatus Parabeggiatoa sp. nov. 1 | reverse complement strand
GTACAAGGTTCGCCTTGTACTCCTGAGGATTTGTCAAAATGATTGCATTGCGATTGAATTCAACAAAGGACATGTAACGCGGGCTAGCGGAAAGTTTTGAACTAAACAATGGATTCTACCTCAACAAAAACGAAACGATTGTCAGCCGTGCTTAATACCATCAAACCCTTTGGCAGTTTCTGGTCCCATTTATGGCAAAGACTACAGGGAGAAGGGATTGGTGCGGTGTTGGTGCGAGGCGCAAGTGGGTCATTTGTAGTCCAAGTGCTGGCAGTGAGCATTGGTTTTGGTACCCAGGTACTATTGGCCAGATTATTAGGTGTCACCCAATACGGGCTTTTCCGTTACGTTCTGGCGTGGCTCGGCCTATTAGGCTTGCTGTCCATACTGGGTATGGATACATCATTAGTGCGCTTCGCTTCGGCCTATAAGGCACAAGAAAAATGGGGGTTGCTTCGTGGGCTACTTCGCCGCAGCATGCAATATGTGGTGCTTGCCAGCCTCTTTACTGGAGGGATAACAGCCATTGTTATTTGGGGCCTTTATGACCGACTCGGATGGGAAACCGCGGCAACTTTTTGGGTAGCTTTGCCACTCCTACCGGTCCTTGCACTAACCGCTCTGCGTCAGGCCACATTGAGAGCTTTTAGGCGTGTGGTTTTGGCAATACTCCCAGAGCAAGTCATCCTACCATTACTAATGTTAGCAATGGTAGGCGCATTTTATATCTATGCAGTGCAACCATTGCTGGCCTACCAGGTCATGATATTTAACCTATTGGGCGCATTAGCCGCATTTGGTATTGGTACCGTATGGCTACTCAAAGCGATGCCTAAGCAAGTGCGTCAGGTTTCGCCGGCCTATGCGGATGCCGAATGGCTCAGAGTGTCACTACCGCTGCTGTTTATGAGCGGCATGTCCATAGTGGCTAACCAAACCGATATCATAATGATTGGTGCTTTCCTTAGCACTGACCAAGTGGGCATTTATGCCGTCGCTTCACGCATCGCATCGTTGCAGGTATTCGGCTTAATAGCAGCCAATGCCATTGTCGCTCCGATGGTTTCTGAGCTTTACCACACGGGAAAACACCGGCAACTACAAAGAATGATCACGTTGGCCGCTTATGGTGTCTCAATTGTAACAATTTTTATCAGTGTTTTTCTAGTTATGCTGGGTAAACAAGTACTTGGCGTTTTTGGTGCGGAGTTCGTAGTTGGCTATGGCCCGTTGCTTATCCTAATGAGTGGTCAAATAGTCAATGCGCTTGCCGGCCCAGTGGGTTTGCTTATGATTATGACGGGTCATCAAAATAAAATCGCATGGATTGTAGGAATCGGTGCGTTAATGAACATCATACTCAATGGAATGTTGATACCAGCATTTGGCATCATGGGTGCTGGAATAGCCACGGCTATTACAATCATATCGCAAAACCTTATAATGTGGTTCTATGTCCAACGTTATCTAGGAATTAATCCTACTATCTTTGTGCGAGCGTAAAATAATGCTAAAACCAAATTTCTTCATTGTTGGGGCCCCTAAGTGTGGGACAACCGCGTTAAGCGAGTATCTCAGGACACATCCTCAGATTTTTTTTTCTACACCAAAAGAACCATTTTACTTTTCGACTGATTTGATAAAGTCTTCGTTTCATACTGAACACGATTATCTTGAAAAATGCTTCAAAGGAAGCACGAGTCAACACTTGGCAATAGGAGAAGGAACAACACACTATCTATATTCACAAGTAGCCGTAAAAAATATTATGAAGTTCAATCCTGTTGCGAAGATAATAGTTATGTTAAGGAATCCAATTGATCTGGTTTATTCTTGGCATTCAGAGCTGATTTCTTGGGGTGGGGAGGACATTGTGGATTTTAAAGAAGCTTGGAACAAACAATTAGCGCGAAAAGAAGGCATATATCTCCCAAAAAGCTGTCCACCTCAAAAATGGCTTTTTTATAGTGAAATAGCACTACTTGGACAGCAATTGGAAAGACTTTACCAGTCCGTTCCGCGTGAGCAAGTGTTGGTTATCTGGTTTGATGATTTCATAAGTCAAACACCGCAGGTATATAACCAAGTGTTGCAGTTTTTGGGTGTTTCACCGGACGGGCATCAGGAATTTCCAAAGATTAATGAAAATAAAGTTATTAGATTACCCTGGCTAAAGTTCTCCATGGAAAGCTTACGAGCTTCTTGGTTAGGAAAGGCAGTCATCAGGGCAAAGAAACAACTAGGTATCAAAACGTTGGGTATAGGCCCACTGATTGCGGTCTTTAATACCAAAATACAACCTCGTCCACCCCTTGATCCAATCATGCGAAAAGTCTTGATAGAAGAATTTCGCGAGGATATCGAGAAACTATCTGGTTTATTGGATAGGGATCTGAGTCATTGGGTTAAGATGCCCTGAAACAATATGCCAACTATTTTTCTATTTTTGGTAACCGGAGTCCAAGATTTATCAGGAGTCCAAGATTTATCTTGGAACTGTCCAAACTAAAGTTTGGACTCCGGCTATCCCAAACTATAATTGAAACGCCGATCTTTAGCCTTGTTCTTGTTTCTATGGGTACATTATTTTCACGCGCCTACACAGTAAATGAAAACATTTAACTATTTCGCTGAGGAAGTATTAATGCCGTTAAAAAAAAATACTAATCAACTGAACAGGGCGAAAGTGCCTTCTGTTTTAAGTCACTTACAATTAGAATTATTAAAGCTATATGCCAATGATATTTCTGATAAACAGTTAATTGAAATTAAATTGCTGTTAGCCAATTATTTTGCTCAACAAGCGAGTGATGCAATGGATCAATTATGGGAGACACAAAATTTAACGCCCGAAACCATGATAGAATGGACTAATGAACATGATCGAGCCAATAAAAATTGTACTTGATACTAATATAATTGAAAAAACGGGGATGGTGGTTTCTTCGTCACGGAGGAAACCATGATATTTGGACAAATGGTTTTGGACAAGAGCCTATTCCAAGACATAATGATATTAACGAAAAGTTAGCTCGTTCCATTCTTCGTAAGGCTAATAAAAGCTAAGAAAGGACCTATATCATGAGATTCTCTGGAAAAGTATATAAAGATGGTAAATTTTGGTTAGCAGAGATTCCAATTCTGGATGCCTTGACTCAAGGACATACTCGAAAAGAAGCTTTTGAAATGGTCGCTGATATGCTTGAAACAATGGTAAATAAAGAAGGATTTCAAATTCAAGTTTTTAAAGGAAGTCATGGTGAATTTGAAGTAGGCTCCAGAGATTCTCGAACTCTGATCAGTCTTCTTCTTCAAAGAAAACTGGAGCTAAGTGGTCTATCTCTCTCCCAAGTCGCAGAACGTCTTGGTGTTTCTTCTCAGAATGCCTATGCACACTATGAGCAGGGGCGTTCAGTTCCGACAATCGAAAAGTTGAATGAACTCCTAAATGCCGTCTGTCCAAATACTGAAATTGTTATTAAGGAAAGTGTTTTAGCTTAAAAAAATCCGACTACAGAAATTCGACTACAGAAAAAAACGCAAAAGACGCTAAAGGCGCAAGAGACGCAAGCGTTTAACCCTTTAGCACCATATAACCAGCAATATTTTCATCACATGAACCTTACTCCTGACTCAGTTACCGCCTTAACTTCTATCAAAGAAAGAGCCACTGGAAAAAAGAAAACCGTCTTTGTTTCTGGAAACTTCAACATTGTCCATCCTGGACATCTGCGGTTGCTCAGGTTTGCAGCAGAGTGTGGCGATTTTTTGGTCGTAGGTGTGCATGGGGACAATATCTGCACAGCAGCGTTCGTTTCAGAAAAACTTCGCCTAGAAAATTTTGAATCCATTAGCTGGCCTGATTTTACCTTTATTCTTCGTGAACCACCGGAAATTTTTATTGAACAGCTTCAGCCAGAAGTCGTCGTCAAAGGTAAAGAACATGAACACCAAATCAATCCAGAACAAGAAGTTGTAAACCGATATGGGGGCAAACTGTTATTTGGATCAGGAGACATCAGTTTTTCTTCGCTTGATTTGCTACAGCGAGAATTTCTAGAATTTAATCGTTCTACTCTTGTCAAACCGGATGATTTTCCACAACGTCATGGCTTCACGATGGCAAACCTTGCCGCAACGGTGGCAGAATTCAAAACGCTCAACGTGTGTGTGTTGGGTGATACCATTATTGATGAATATATCACATGTGATCCGTTAGGCATGTCCCAAGAAGATCCAACGATTGTTGTGACGCCAGTATTAGAACAAAAATTTATTGGCGGTGCCGGCATTGTAGCGTCTCATGCAGCCGGGTTGGGGGCAGAAGTCAAATTTTTGTCAATAGTAGGAAAAGATAAGACGGCAAAGTTTGCTAAACAACAATTAGAATCTAATGGCGTACAGGTTTATTTATATGAAGATGACAGCCGTCCCACAACGCTAAAGCAAAGATTTCAAGCCCATAGTAAAACCTTGCTTCGTGTCAGCCATTTGCGACAACATGCGATTAGCAAAGATATTCAGACTAAAATATTAACTGATTTCAAATCCGTAGTGGATGATATCCAAGTGGTGATTTTTTCAGATTTTAACTATGGATGCCTGCCCCAAAACTTGGTAGATGAAATTATTGCAGCATGTGCTCAAAAAAATATTATGATGGTGGCTGATAGCCAATGCTCCTCACAAGTGGGGGATGTATCCCGTTTCAAGGGCATGACACTTGTAACACCCACCGAAAGAGAAGCGCGTCTCAGCGTCAGAGATTTTGAATCCGGATTAGTGGTATTGGCAGAAGCGTTACGTTGCCAAGCCCAAAGTAAACATGTTATAGTGACGCTGGATAGTGAAGGGTTGCTCATTCATGCCAATGTATCTGCAACAAACCAGTGGCATACTGACCGTTTACCGGCTTTCAATTCGGCACCTAAAGATTTGGCTGGTGCTGGTGATTCCCTGCTTATCACAGCCGCAATGTCCCTGGCTTTAGGACGCGATATCTGGCAAACTGCGTATCTGGGTTCAATAGCGGCCGCTTGTCAGGTGGGGCGTTTAGGTAATATTCCGTTAACACCTGATGACTTAATAAAGGAGATTGACAGTTGAAAGTCTTATTGTTGGCAGCCGGTTTGGGCACACGTTTGCGGCCTTTTCAAAGTTAACGGATACTATCCTTAAGAAAGGATAGCATCCGTATCGTTGATTTTGTCACGGATTCACGGATGCTATCCCTTCTTAGGGATAGTATCCGTCAACGGCTTGTGGAATCAGTCATCGATATTATGATGAATCTGAGATTTTGAATCCGGTTTAGTGGTGTTGGCAGAAGCGTTACGTTGCCAAGCCCAAAGTAAACATGTTATAGTGACGTTCAGAAAAATATTTAGGGCAAAACCTTCAAGGTTTCCAAAACCTTGAAGGTTTCTAACTGGCAATGTCCCTGGCTTTGGGACGCGATATCTGGCAGACTGCGTATCTGGGCTCAATCTCGGCAGCCTGTCAGGTGGGGCGTTTAGGTAATATTCCGTTAACGCCTGATGACTTAATAAAGGAGATTGCCAGTTGAGAGTCTTATTATTGGCAGCCGGTTTGGGCACACGTTTGCGGCCTTTGACCAATACCATTCCAAAATGTTATTAGAATAACGCTCCCAACCCTGAAAATGTGAATAGCCCCAGCTAAAACCTGGGGAACAAATAGCAAATTTTTCCCTAGGGATCGAATAAAAATTAACTTCCCCCTATTCGGGTGAAGTGCCCTTTAGGGTACTTGAGCTATTAGACAACTGCTTTAGCTGTTGGCGAAAGTCACTTGAGATGCTTTTTGGAGTCAATTATGGAAAAACAATACCAAACGCCTAATGACTGGTATAATTTCAACAAAAGTCAATTAAGAAAATACAAATCCGAGTGGATTGCTTTCACAAACGAGGGCGTTATCGTACATGATAAAGACTTTTTTAAAGTTGCCAAAGCTACCGATAATCTTTCTGTATCTCAATATACTATTGACTATATTTTTGATAGCGATTTTGTCGAACCTGTGAGGTTGCTTCCGGTAAGATTTAAAAACGTCAAATGATGAATGGTTAATGATGAATGGTGAATGATGAATGATGAAGAATGATTAATGATTAATGGTGAACGGATAATTAGATTTCGTGAATGATTATTGCCGTTCAAGTTAATGTTGTCAAAAGAAATTCATTCTTAACCATTTATTTTAATTAAAATAAAAATCAGTCATTTACAATAATCCCGAACACCTATGACCATAACACAAGAAGCTGGGATCGTGCGGTTACAAATTGAACTTTTATGTGGGGTGAATTAGCGGATCAAACAACGGCTATTGAATATTTAACTATTTATATGTATACAGACTCATCTGGATAAGTTATATAGCATAAGCCAATTCGCTCAACGGGTCAATGTATCGTCATCAACTTTGCGTCGGTGGGATAAAACCGGTGAATTCAAAGCCAAACGACATAAATCAGTCATCGATATTATGATGAATCTGAGACTTTGAATCAGGCTTAGTGGTATTGGCAGAAGCGTTACGTTGCCAAGCCCAAAGTAAACATTGTTATATAGACGTTCAGAAAAATATTTAGGGCAAAACCGTAAAGCGTTGCAAAAACCTTGAAGGTTTCTAACTGGAAATGTCCCTGGCTTTGGGACGCGATATCTGGCAGACTGCGTATCTGGGTTCAATAGCGGCAGCTTGTCAGGTGGGGCGTTTAGGTAATATTCCGTTAACGCCTGATGACTTAATAAAGGAGATTGACAATTGAGAGCCTTATTGTTGGCTGCTGGTTTGGGCACACGTTTGCGGCCTTTGACCAATACCATTCCAAAATGCCTAGTACCCATTCAGGGAAAACCGTTATTAGAATATTGGCTTATAATGCTTAGAAAAGCAGAGGTTTTTCCCATCCTGATCAATTTGCATCATAAGGCCGACACAATACGCAGTTTTATTTTAGACAGTCCTTATGGTTCAATAGTATCTTTAGTGTATGAAGAAAAATTGTTGGGAACAGCGGGGACATTGCGAAAAAATCAAGCCTTTTTTGGTAACGAACCCATGATGCTGATTCATGCCGACAATTTGTCAAAATTTGAGGTAAGTGCTTTTATTGAAAGTCATTGCAATAGGCCTAACAATTGTGATATAACGATGATGACTTTTACTTGCCCTACTCCTCAGACCTGTGGTATTGTAGATGTGGACAATCAAGGTATCGTCCAAGCGTTTTATGAAAAAGTGGAGAATCCGCCGGGAAATCTTGCCAATGGGGCCGTCTATATTCTTGAGCCATCCGTTGTTGAATTTATAAATAGTTTTACCACTGAAGTGATTGATTTTAGTACACAAATACTTCCTCACTATATGGGACGAATTAATACATTTCATAATAAAGGCTATCATAGAGATATTGGTACCGTTGATAGCCTGGCAATAGCACAAACCGAATATTCTGGAAGTACAACGGATTGACGGATTTTACTGATTTATTTCAATAGAAATGCGAACTTTGTAAGCCATAACTTCTTATTTCATTTTCACCCTATCATAGAGATATTGGTACCGTTGATAGCCTGAGCTTTGTACAGGACAAAAAGTCAAAATCGTGATGCTATCGCTTTTTTTGGCGATAGTATCACTAAAACAACAATCGTGATGCTATCGCTTTTTTTGGCGATAGTATCACTAAAACAACAATCGTGATGCTATCGCTTTTTTTGGC
>QNER01000345.1 GCA_003646175.1 Candidatus Parabeggiatoa sp. nov. 1 | reverse complement strand
TTGGCTTACGAAATTAGGGATCGAGAAGGCGAATTCTTTGGGACGTGGTCCGAATATATTTTTTCAACAGTGGATGCTGTCAATGATCAACACGCCAAAAAAATCCTGCTGTATTTGTCCAAAGAACGACATAAGGAATGTACCCGAGACGAAATCAACGATTACCTTGGCAACCCATTGTCAGATCGCGAACTGGAAGACAAACTTCGTGCCCTAGAATATGGCGATTTGATCACACAAGGCCGCAATAATTTTCGTTACTGCGGTATTCAGGATGATATATTGGACTTGATATTTCGTGATTTGTATCAAGAAGAAATTGATGACGATATACCTAATATCGATCTGGAACTGACTTTGAAAGTCGCAACTTTAGAGAAAGAGAAAAAATCCTTAACGGGCGCGTTGAGTGAACTCAAAGGCCGAATGCTGGAATTGATTGTCTATCGGGAATTGAACCAATGTCGTCAAAAACGCCAACCGATTGTCCATTTTCGGCAACGATTGCGACCGTTTTTAAACGCGCAACACGCAGGGCGGTGGGAAACTCGGTTGGCAACGTGCGCTGTCAGCGTTTTTGACCGTGTTTGGATGAATTATCCGTTATTTTTGCCACACACAACGATGGTAGAATTGGATGTGCTGGCGAAAGGTGAGGATGCTGAGCGTTGTTGGGCTGTCGTTTTTGAGATGAAAAACCGCGATGAGAAACATCTACCCACGATGGTAGAGGCCCAATTGTTTGTCGATAAGGTGGAAAGGGTTAAGCAATGGTTGGGCGAGACGGGAAAAACTGTGAAGGAAGTGTGTTCGGTTTTTTTCAGTGCGGAAGGATTTCAGTCAGAAATTGAAGCGTGGCTGCAAGAACAAGGGGTGTTGACAACTGATATGGTGTGTTGGGAACACAACGAATAGGAGTACAGACTGGGGTGATGAAAATTGTGTTCGCTATAGAAGTTTTGGCGCGCTCTTTAGGCGAATTGTGAATTGTGAATTGTGAAGTATTAACTATTAATTAAAATATGGTTCATTTAAGTGACTCTTTTTAGATAATTTTTTTCAGTGCTTCATTTCAACAGGATCAGTTTAAGCCAAAATCACCTGATTTTCACCACCCCAAGTACAGACAATGATTTCAGCAAAGCTGTCATTTTGCCAATTTTTTTGTGACATTGCGTTAAAAGATTTATGTGTACCTACTTATAATCCGCGATTTGACTATTTTGAAGTTGGGTGTGGGGTGGTTGGTTTTCGATCCAGATTTTCTCGCTTGAGTACAGCGGATTTACGGATTTAACGGATTTTTTCGTTCCCAGGTTTT
The DNA here is from genome assembly GCA_003646175.1 of Candidatus Parabeggiatoa sp. nov. 1. Classification (GTDB taxonomy): domain Bacteria; phylum Pseudomonadota; class Gammaproteobacteria; order Beggiatoales; family Beggiatoaceae; genus Parabeggiatoa. Next base: position 6,441 of record QNER01000345.1, on the reverse strand, counting down.
GTGGAAACCATAAATCCGTTTATACCGGAAAGAAGTTGTACTTAATCGCTGAGTACAGCGGATTTACGGATTTAACGGATTTTTTCGTTCCCAGGTTTTGTGGAAACCATAAATCCGTTTATACCGGAAAGAAGTTGTACTTAGCTTGATTAAGCCACTATCCCAGTATGTCTCAGCAAGGCTTCAATCTCCGGCACTCGCCCCCGAAATTCCACAAACAACGCGAGCGGTTCTTGAGAACCGCCTTTTTCCAAAATCGCGTGCAAAAACTGTTGCCCAGTTGCGTTGTCAAAAATGCCGTTTTCCTCAAATTGAGAAAAAGCATCGGCAGACAAAACTTCTGCCCATTTGTAGCTGTAATAACCCGCGGCATAACCCCCAGCAAAAATATGTAAAAACTGATGTTGAAAGCGGGTGAAAGCCGGTGGAAATAGCACTGCCACTTGTTGGCGCACGTTATCTAATAAGGCTTGAATATTAATACCGGGTTTGTATTCAGTATGCAAGCGAAAATCAAATAGGGCAAATTCCAATTGTCGTACCATAAACAAACCGGCTTGAAAATTTTTGGCCGCTTGCATTTTTTCAAATAATGCTTCAGGCAATGGTTCCCCCGTTTCATAATGGGCTGCAAATAAATCTAAGGCTTCGCGTTCCCAAGCCCAATTTTCCATAAACTGACTGGGTAATTCCACCGCATCCCACGCGACACCGTTAATGCCGGCAACAGGCGCATAATCCACTTGAGTCAGCAAATGATGTAGTGCATGCCCAAATTCGTGAAATAAAGTAGTGACTTCTTGATGGGTGAGTAAAGACGGTTGTGAATCGACGGGTGGCGTGAAGTTGCAAACCAGAAAGGCGACGGGCGTTTGTAAACCGCGTGCGGTGCGGTGGCGAGTCATACATTCAGCCATCCACGCACCGCCGTGTTTACCTTTTCGGGCAAAACAATCAAGGTAAAATTGTCCGCGCAATTCACCCGATTGTTCATAAATATCAAAAATTTGCACATCTGGGTGCCAAGTGTCCACACCGTTATGTGGTTGGATGGACATTTCGTACAAGCGTTGCGTTACCTCAAACAACCCTTTTAATACTTTGGGCAACGGAAAATAGGGACGTAGCGTTTCTTGAGAAATCTCATAACGATGCAGGCGCAATTTCTCAGAATAATAGGGTATATCCCACATTTCCAAAGTATCTACATCATAATGCGCTTTGGCAAAGGCTTGTAATTCCTCAAGTTCTTTGGCTGCCACCGGTTTGGCGCGTTTGGCTAAATCAGTGATAAAATCCAACACTTGTTGAGGCGTTTCTGCCATTTTAGTGCTTAAAGAATATTCGGCATAATGAGCAGAACCTAGCAGCGTGGCAAGCTCATGCCGTAATGCCAAAATGTCTTGCATCAGGGCACTGTTATCCCATTGTCCCGCATCAGAGCCTTGATCAGAGGCGCGAGTCATATAAGCCACATACATTTCATGGCGTAATTCGCGATTATCCGCATAATTAAGGACGGGTAGATAGCAGGGCAAATCTAACGTGAGTACCCAACCCGCCCATTTTTCATGTTCAGCATTTTGTTTTGCCAGAGCCAACGCTGATTCTGGTAAACCCACTAACAGGCTTTCATCAGTCAGATGTTTTTTCCAAGCTTGGGTGGCATCAAGCACATTTTCAGAAAATTGGGTACCGAGTTGAGATAACTTTTCTTGAATTTCTTTATAACGCGCCTGTTTTTCGGGCGGTAAATCTATGCCTGCCAAACGAAAATCACGTCGTTCATTTTGAATAATTTTTTGTTGGGCGGGTTGTAACTGTGCATATTCAGGACTGTCAGCAATCGCTTTGTAGCCCGCGCACAGGCTTTGATTTTGTCCCATTTCGCTTTGATAAGCGGACAACATCGGCAAACAAGCATTGTGAGCAGTACGCAACTCGTCAGAATCCGCCACACTATGCAAATGTTCAATCGGTGCCCAAATACGATCTAAACGATCATTTAACTCATTGAGTGGTTGGATAAAATTATCCCACGTATGGGATGTCACCGTGTCAATCAAATCGGCAATCTGAGTCCGATTGTCATTTAATACCTGTTCAATCGCGGGCACGATATGTTCAGGTTTAATTTGAGAAAAAGGGGGAAATCCTTGCATATTGAGCAGGGGATTAGGCATATCGTGATGTCCTTTTGGGTAATTGGTTTCGAGGCAAAAGTTTTTTATGCACAAAAAACGTTAGCCTATAGACGTTCAGAAAAATATTTAGGGCAAAACCGTAAAGCGTTTCCAAAACGCTTTACGGTTTCTAACTGAAATTTATTTATCTCAAAAACTATAGAATTGGTGTAACTACTCAGCCCTGAAAGGGCGCTTTATTAAAGCCCAGGGCAACGCCCTGGGAACAATCATAAACACCTGGGGCGTTGCCCCAGGCTATAATAATTCGCCCCGCTGAACCTGCACCTGGGGCGTTGTCCCAGGCTATAATAATTCGCCCGTTGGGGCTGAGTAGTTACGAATTGGTAATGAGTGCCTTCACTAAAACCGGTTGCCGTTTGCGATCTTGGTGCCATTTCGACTTTTCGTGTCATTTCGAGCCTTCGTGTCATTTCGATTTCTCGGTTGAAATTTTTGCACGCAAAAACTTGTTAACCTAGAAAGGAAAAATCTTAAAACGTTGGCAATCAAAAAGATTTCGTAGCGAAGCTCGAAATGACAAAAAATCTGAGTTTGTAACAGCGTTCTGTATAATTACACGACTTTGAAGGCTAAGAAATTAACCCATTGAGCTTCTTGCAAAACCCTAGGTTGACACCTTCATTGTTATACACAAATATTTAAGCATTTTATTTTAATGATATTTATGTAGGGGCAGGCAAGCTTAGACGGTGGGCAAGAAAAAGACTTTGCCCACCCTACATTTTGACTTATGTATAACGATGAGGGTTTACACTTGGGGTTTTGCAAGAGGAGCCATTGAAATTAAAGAAAGAATTTAACTTCAAAACCCGCTTTTTATAACCCATTGAAATTAATACAGTTTATAATTAACCTTTGGAACGTTCCCTTTGGAGCGATCCCCTTTCCGCTTCATTTTCATAGTATTTTTCTCCTTCTAAAATAGCCAACCGTTGTGCTAAGCGGCGCATTTTCCTTTCTAAATCCGATTGATGTAAGTCAATGCTAATGACTTTTACCAAAATCATTCCCATTCCTAAAATGAATAATAATGTCGGCGGATAACTCACGCCCAACCAAATCGCAAGCCAGTCAATTATGGTGGGAAAAATACCCAACAACATCACCATGAACGCAACCAGCAACCACCACAAAGCATGGCGGAAATGCAAATGATCGCGACGAATCAACCAGAAAATGATGCCCGCTATAAATAATCCCAAAATGGTAGAAGTTACTTGATATGACATTTGACTTACTTGCTATGTTTGAACTGTGCTAAACATAATATCCCGGTGTGCAGCATATATCGACTCACTGCCCACCATGAACTAAAAATACGTGAATGTCCATCAATTCTCGGGTACATTAAAATAGGCGTTTCATTCACGCGCAATCCGGCTTTGTGCAACAAAATAAGTACCCCCATATCTTGATAATCTAACAAAGTCGCTGTGTTAGAAGCTAACAATGTGATAGCTGGGCGGTTATAAGCCCGTAAACCAGAAGTTAAGTCAGAAAGAGCAACGCCAGACAGTTTGCGAAAAAAAGTCCATGCGATTCGTCTTGAAATACTACCACGTTGCGGATAAGCACCAATCATCACATCACATTGCCCATCAATTATTGGTGCCAATAAAGTTGGGAGAGAGCCCGCCTCGTGTTGCCCATCGGCATCCATCGTGATAGCAGCGTCAAACCCATGCTTTAAAGCGTAGCGTAAACCTGTTTGTATCGCCCCCCATGCCCCTAGCGAAAAGGGCAATGGCAAAACAATAGCACCGGCTGCCCGCGCCGCACTCGCTGTCTCATCAGTACTGGCATCGTCAATCACCACAACAGTTGCTGCTAACCTAGATCTGATTTCAGAGACGATGTTGCCCACAGTGTTGGCTTCATTTTTGGCGGGAATCAAGATGATAATGTGTTTAAGAGGGGTAGGGGGTTTCATAGGATAAAGGGTTTATGGTTTTTTAGTAGACACGTTTGGACTCCGCCATTGTCACGGATGAACAGTACAAAGGTGGGGTGGTGAAAATTGTGAATTGTGAAGTATTAATTATTAATTAAAAATTGTTATTTAACTCACTCTTTTTATTGGTTTTTTTTAAAATGCGGCACAAAAATGGGATCACTTTTTGTCACCAAGGAACCTCCTTTTCACCACCACAGTACAAAGGTAAAAAATGTCAGTATTTGTTTACAATACCTTCGCCAATCTCTATAAAATTAATAGGCTATTATAATAATAATTAATCATTTTAATGATTTACTGCTTTAAAGCTCAATTCTATGAAAATTTTAAGTTTCATTTATTCGCAAAAAAGGGCAACCACAAGGGATTGCCCCTACCATAGAAAATGGGCATGTAGGGGCAATCCTTTCGAGGCAAACGTTTTTGCGCGCAAAAACGTTTGCCTCGAATATGGTTGCCCCCGATATTTTTGAAGGGTGTCCATTTATTTTCAATGAATTATCATAATAAACTTATTTAATATTCGACTTTTGACTAAGGTATTATGTTTAATAATAGACTTTTTTCCAAATGACTGCGAAGTTAAGGATTAGAATTATTAATTATAAATAATATTTTGACATATACATATAGATGTTCATATATTTAATTTTACTCAAAGTTGACGGATACTATCCTTAAGAAAGGATAGCATCCGTTTCGTTTATTTTTCTGAAAAACGATAGGTTGTTGTGTGGGTTTTGAACCCAATATTATTTCTTTAAGGGAAGAAGCTCTTGCAAAAGGGGTAATAGGTAATACGCAATGTTCAAGTTTTTTGTAAACCGTTTTTTTTGTGCAAAAAAAAATGGATACTGAGAAAAATACACACATAATATATAGAGTTACACATAATTACACATTTATATGAAAATTAAAATACTTATTTTATAGATATCCAAATTAAAAAAGCTCAATTTATGACAATGGTAAGTATATTATCAAAATATTTAGGGGCTAAAATTTTTTGTGCATAAAATTATGTCATAAATATTTTGTGCCTAAAAACGGATACTGAGAAAGTTATTGAGAATAGGGCAAAACCTTCAAGGTTTCCAAAACCTTGAAGGTTTCTAACTGATTATTTATCTGAAAAACTATAGGTGAGTTTAGACGATCCAATAAACGCGAAGAAAACCAAGCATTGAACTTCTGAACACTGTTCAGTGAATGGACACTAACAGGTGCAATTTTTTGTAACTCACTGATTTTAATACCTGCATTGCTCTGTAGGAACTACCCGCTCGAAATGATACCTCAAAATAATTAGACGGTTTTCGTTCAAGCATTCAATTTGTGTAATCGTTTTTGAGGTGGAACAGACTCAATTCATAACGCTTGCTGTGAAAGGCGGTTTTCAGTAGAATTGCACTTTTTTTAAGCATTTATATGCAGGGACTTAAATATATTATGAAAGCTGATATTCATCCCACCTATAACGAACTCACTGTTATTTGTAGCTGCGGCAATACTTTTACAACTCATTCAACGATGAGTAAAGAGTTACATCTTGATGTCTGCTCGGCGTGTCATCCTTTCTATACGGGACAGCAGAAAATGATTGATACTGCGGGGCGTGTAGATAAATTCCGCCGTAGATACGGTGCTAAAAACCGGATTAACACATAAATTCCTTCTAATCCCCCTTTTCAAAGGGGGAACAGGTGCATTTTTAAATTATCGCTCATACTTTTCCAGAAAAGTTTTGCCCGGTGTAAAAACCTTCAAGGTTTAGCGGTTTTGGCACAAAAACATTTTTGGCACAGTTTTCATTTTGGTAAAAATCACCCAAAAGCCTTTTAGCACTAAACCGATTTCTGTCTTCAATTTTTTCCCCTTCCTTTCAACTATTTGTCGGGATAAGGAGTGCCAAATTTTTTCTTGCTGTCAATTTTTCCTTGGTGTACTGGAGTTCTTCGCTGTGCGTAGCGGAGCTTTGAACTTTCATAGGATTTTTTACAGCAAGATTTTTTTTGAGCAACTATGAATATACCCACTGTTTCGTTATAAATTTTTTAAGACATAAAACATAATTAACTGATGTTACGCACATTGCTTCGACGATGTCACAGTGCAATAAAGCGGAAAGTTCCATACCATGATGATGTTCGGTGAAAGGGCTTGTGCGGGGGGGCAACCACAAAGAGGCAACCGCAAAGGGATTGCCGCTACAATATATAACGATATGTAGGGGCAATCCTTTATGGTTACCCTTCTGGACTCATTTTGAAGCATTGTGCG
>QNER01000344.1 GCA_003646175.1 Candidatus Parabeggiatoa sp. nov. 1 | reverse complement strand
GAATGAAGTGCAACTTAGAGCTAGATAGGTTCCGTCCAACCTATCATAAATCATCCACACCGGGAATGGGGGGTTGATCTCGCTCGGAACAAAGTTGTGCTCACCCTACAATTAATCTATGCGACGCTCGCTCATCAACCTCCCAAACCGCAAGTGAAAATTTAGTTAAAATCATCATTTCGATATTGTTGCATAATAATAAAATCTGTTTGTGTCGCATTTCGTTTTGTCATTTTTTGTATAACTTGATCCCAACCCTGTATGTAGCACTTTTTTTCCTCTTCAGACCATGCCTTGGACCGCTCGTTTTCAATAACAGTTTGAACCTCAACAGTTTGAACCTCAGAGGAAACGGAACAATCCTCCTTTCCAAGAAAATTTTCATAAATTGGTGTATTACTGCATCGATTGTAGACTGAAACTCTATCGGCTAATTTTAACTGTTCTACCTGTTCAATAATTTTAGGCATTCCGTAATAACCGGCATCATGAGCTTCAAAGGTGGTGAAACGCCCATATCCGTTATCTTCGACCATCTGTTCATAGCGTTTATAAATACCCTGTAAAGAAATAAGCCTATTCACCGCAATGACTCTAGCATCTATGTAGTAGCCAGCTTCTCTTAGAACTTTCATGGTATCCTGAACCACCTCAAACCGACGCATTGTTCCCTCAATAATTAAATGGTAATGCTTCTTTATGGTATAGTCAATAAGCTTACCTACCCACTGACCTGAATCACGATCAGTGTAAAATGCCGCGGTTTTATCATCCTTTTTGAGCAATTTTCGGTAAAGAGGATGATAATCTCTAAGCTCATCACCAATGATTGCTAATACGCCCCCCTCATTTGCCAGTTCTAATTCAGCCAGGCTTTGTAAAGCCGATTTACCCGCACCGGGTTGACCTCCAAGCATAACCGCTTTAGGAAGGGTAACGGCTTCTAGCCCCATTGTTAAATCAGGAATAATTTCTGTTTGAAATATTTTTTCGTGTTGTTCTGGTGTTAAGCGATATTTATCCTGATTATTAGCCATATTCAATCGTTATACTCCATTAACCGTTTAAGTTCTGTGCTATAAACACGCTGAATCCTTGAGACGTTATCTTGCTCTAAAACGTTTAAACGTCTTCTTTCTTCAATAAAGGTGGCTTTTTCTTTTTCCCATTTAGTAATGTCGGTTGTTTTCGGTTGAATTTGTTCTCTTTCATATCTTATCCATTTCACCCGAAAACCTATCAATCCGCTCAGTATTTCACGGGCTGATTCAAAATTAACACAGTCATCTTGTGTCCATTCTTGATTATTATCTGAAGCCATGTTTTATAAACCCTCAATTAAAAACGCAATTTTAGTTAGAAAAGCCAGCACTGGAGTCGTTGGGTTTGAATCCCTTTGCAAGTCAATCTATTATAAATAATGCGCCTATAAGCTATCAGTTATTGATTATCGGCGCACTCACTCAATCGCCGCTTCGACTTATCCCAATGATCCGGTACCGAAGGCTATCGGCAAATTTTGCACCCCCGAAAAAATGAACGTATTTCACCCACGTTATTGGGTAGTCCCTACCAACCAATATAGGTGATTTTAAACCGTTCCATAATCACAATGCTTTTAAGGTTTAAACCTCAATAAAATCAAGCCATCCAAAAGCTGAATAGTTTCCAATTATTGATAACAAGTGGGGGGCCGTTTTTGTAAATGACTGATTTTTAATACCCGCATTGCTTTATAAGGACTACCTTATAGACGGTGACTAATTCCTTCTGTCCTTGCGATTTCTTAATAAAGTTCTAAACGCTCAAATAAAATTGTCAAGACACAGCAAACATCAAAAATGGGTAACGTTTCTAGGTTTCTGTGTGAATACCCGTTGGCAAGGATAAAGGCTGAAATATGATGAAAGTGGTATCTGTTCGTGGTTAAATCCTTGATTTGGAAACCACTATTGGTGTACTAAAAATAAGAAAAGCCCGAAGCCAGCAACGATTACTGACGACAGCCTTGATAATCTTTGGTAAAAAGCGCGTCTGTTTCTCATCAGAATCGTCGAATGCGCTTTCTTTATGTTGGCGTTTGTTCATAACGATCCTTCTCAAGTGTTGTGAGTTCATGTCGGGTGGAATTTTGTTACACTCAAAGCCTGATAGGTTTGTTCAATCCAGCATCAATTAGCCGCCGATTAGGAGGAATGGTGGGTTTCGCTATTGCTCTACCCACCCTACGCTCGCTGAAAATTCTATCTAAATAAAATTCAGTCAATTCTGATTCGGACAAAAGGGGCAACGGACGTACCCTACGCTCATTTACGAGCTTTATTTACTTACTTTGGTTGACGCACCGGCCATACATTAATGGACTTCGCTTTTTTAATCACATGAAAACGTGTACCATCTAATGTCTGCATCACCCACGCATATTCCCCTTTTTTCTCATTAACATAAGGGGCTTCCGTTTCAGACCAGTAGATAAACCAATCACGTTGTGCGCGAGTGGTGCAACGTGCAGGCTGGTTTTCGTTTTCACATAATCCTGTGTTAGTCGCGCAACGTGCCTGCTGGATATTTTCACAAAGTGGTAAGATGGTTGTGAAAACGTCATCAAGTTCTGATTGTGGCGAGCGTACCAATTTAAGAAATTCTGCTATCGTTGGCAATCTCCATTCATCAATTAATGACCCATCACTTAACCCACATTGACCAGAGCGAAGTTTATCAGCGTTTTCTCTCGCCTCGGTCCAAGTAGCCGATCCTAAACATCTTGTATCTTTGAGCCAAATTAAGCCAGTCCGATTGTCTGTAACCGTACCGTCTTCATTGTCGGTAAATGGTGAGCTAGAACCACGGACTGCCCATGTTCTACCTGAACCAGAATAAACCTTACTCTCGCCATTTGACATATCAATGACTTTGGCTTCCTGGTTTGAAAGGCTATTTGAGGTCCAATAAACATCATATTGTACACGCCTAAAGGTGTCGGTAAGACTCTCACGCCATTGAGACCAATTCATTGGCGAAGTGGGTTCTGTCAAGGTTTTTAATTCCTCTAGTGTTGGCAAACGCCAATCACCATGTTCAGAATTATCTTGAAGTGCCGTGTAGCCATAATAGGGACAGGTTCTACCGTGACGTAACGTTTTAACAGACATTTGAGCATCATTATAAAATTGTCTACCAAAACAATTCGCATCTTTCATCCACACTAGCCCCGTTTTGGTGTCGATTATCGTACCGTCCTGGTTGTCTGTGAAACGAGGTTGCTCGTACTGATAGCCTTTCGTTGGAAACGTTGGCTTTTCAGTCGGTGGAGAGTACTGGCTGAGACAGGGTGAACTCCGCCGAGTCATTGTCACATTGATATGACATGTACCTTCTGGCAAACTATGATGCACCACAGTTGCGTTAAGCTGTTCTCCATTGAAGTCACCATGCAAAGCATCTTGACGGATTAAACCACTTAATTCTTCTTTTCCGTCATTGTTCGTGTCTTGGTATGAGGAATAGGCCGATAAAGTGGCAGATAGTCTATCGTCAAAATTGTCCTCATCATAGATTTCATAGTCAAAATTGACCTTCTTGCCATAACCGGTACCGGACAAAAGGAGGTACATGGGTGTACCATCATAACCTTTCACCTCTACAACATCAGAAACGAAGTTATTACCAGCATCGTGGTAATGCAAATCCATATCCACCTGCATTTTAGGTTGCCCTTCGCACCCGACTTCCAGTGTAATTGGCACAATAGGACGGCACTGTTCACCACCTTCAATTTTTAAATTTCTATCAAGCACATAGCCTGATGCCCAACACCAAGGGCCATATTGAGAAGAAAGGATTCCTTTGTCGTTAGTGGCATCATTTTCCGAATTATTGGTGCCATAAATTCGCATACTGTACCTTTCGCTACAGTAATAGTAAGGAAATCTTGGTTTGTTTTTTGCTTTTTCCCACCAATCTTCGTTGGGAGCATCTGTTCTATAAAGCGGTCCAGGTGGTGCTGAGTCTTTTTCTCCCCACTTACCTGGAAATTCTGTCCAACTTTTTTCTTTCAAGTTTTCAACAATGTAGCTTTCTCCAGTTACAGAAGAAATCTCACCCAGAGTCAAAATTCCTCCCCCACCTTGATGTTCGTCATCAGCCTTTGTTATTTTATACTGATAATAGGTAGTTGTACCGCTATTAATATATGAACCATGTCCACCATGCGAAACAAAAACTAAAGGTTGCGTATTTCTGTTTTCAACATTTTCCCAAGAATAACGATTGGCCTCATAATGCGTTGAGTAAACAGCTTCCATAGGCATTTCGTTTTTATCTAAGAATAAAGTTATACTTTCCCAATCTCCACCATGATTTGTATTTACAAATGGTTCAATTGTTATCCAATCATTGTAAAAATAGAAAAACCAGTACTGGATAGCAATAGGGTATTTCCGTGTAAAATTGCGGAAAACTCGGAAATAAACGGTTGGATGTAAATCAAGAGTATTGTAACTCCCTTCAGCCGTTCTAAATGGAGCTGATATTCCCTCCTTCCATAAAACGGAAAAGTCTATGTAGTGATTTGGCATATAACCACTAATTCCACGAGACTTGAGTTCGTCCGTTAAATTCTCTATATCCATTCCAAGCAAACGAAAGAAATTCTTTTCGGTATGATAGTACTTAGGGTATATAAATTTACTACTGGTTGTTAAATCATTCACATTGATTGGAATATAATCTTCATAAGGATGATTAGGAGATTTTACATCAGAACCACCCAATAAGGGTTCTTTAGAAATATGTACGACCGGCGCAAACTTTTTAGCCAAGCAATCATCATCTGATGATGAGCATGACTGAACAACTCTACTGCCAAAACCTTCTAATTTATAAAAAAGAGTCAGAGAGTCAGTAACAAGTTGCAAAACGGCACTAAGAACACCTTCTTTTGACGGTGTACATTGCACAGTTATCTTTTTAGCCGCTCCCAATGTTGGAGAGATAATGAAAGGCAACGGCGTTAGTACCTTAAAATCACTGGCATCTGGACCACTGATAGAAAAAGATTCCACCGTCAACGGCGTATCAGTCTCATTATTGATGGTGATCTGTTGAGTTGTTGAACTGCCTACCGATATCCGACCAAAATCCAATGTGGTGTTTGATGGAGGGGTGGTAGTCGTGTTGGTAGTGATAGCATCCACCCCAACTAAACCAATACCCTTCGCACCAACAGAACTCAGCGTGACAGTATAAGCACCGGCAGGTAAATCTAACAACAACGCGGCATCAATATCATCAAAGGTTGTTGTCATCTGACTGGGGATTTCACGGTAGCGCGAATCTGTTTTCCAGTTGTCATTACTCGCGACAAAATCACCGCTGGGATATTTCTGGAGTGTGAGTTTGGGATCAACGCCCGGTTCTAAATCCCAACCTCTTATCACAACTCGTTGCGTTCCCGTTCCTTTAATGATGAAGCCAGCAATAATATCGCCAGCACCACCTTGAATGGGAGCGCGGGTGCTGATGTTAGTGACTTTAGTTAAAGGAATGGATGTACCATCAACGGTATCGACTCCAACCAGTCCGATACCTTTTTTGCCCACCGAACTCAGCGTAACGGTATAAGCTCCCGCTGGTAAATCTAACAACAACGCGGCATCAATATCATCAAAGGTTGTTGTCATCTGACTGGGGATTTCACGGTAGCGCGAATCCGTTTTCCAGTTGTCATTACTCGTTACAAAATCACCGCTGGGATATTTCTGGAGTGTGAGTTTGGGATCAACACCCGCTTCTAAATCCCAACCTCTTATCACAACCCGTTGTGTTCCCGTTCCTTCAATAATGAAGCCAGCAATAATATCGCCGGCACCGCCTTGAATGGGGGCGCGGGTGCTAATGTTAATCAGACGAATATCCGCCTGTGCGACAGAAAAAACCGCCATGAGCAATACACCGAGACAAAGACTCAGCGATTTGCGGTAAACACGGTTTAAAAACAGTGAGAAAGGCCATAATACCGGTGGCCTGTTTAAAGACATCAATTTCTCCTTATAATGTTAAGGGTTGAAACCCAGCCAGCGTAGCGTGGGTAGAAGGATGCTACTTCGTATTGCTACGCTAAATCCACCTTTTCATTACCCACCTTTTCATTCTTTTCATTCAAATAAATGGTGGATTGAACGAAGTTGCGCTATCGCTTTACCCATCCTACGATTAACCATTAATTCATCAATTGACCTCAAGGTAAAACAGCCAGTTACCCGAACTGCCTCTCACAACTCCCTTTGTTCTGGACTGATACTGAGGACTCTTCAAAGTGACTCGCATTGATATAAATTGACTTTCTAGAAAAAAAATCCGTCGTGCTTTTTTCTTTCCAGACAAACCCTAGAAATAGGCTTTACCTGCCCCGATTTTTGCAGAGCGAGTGTGAACCACGCCGCGTACTTGGTTGCGAGATCGATAGCGTCAGCAGTGTCTGCCACACAACCAGATGACTCCGAAACGATGTCACCCCATGCGGAGTGATAAATTATGACAGGAAAAATTGAAAAGGCAAGCTTTTTTTATTTTTTTTTAAGCCTCTTGGTTTTATCACGTTATTTATACTTATTTTTCAAGTACTTATAAATAGTTATTTAAATCAATAGGTTATTATTATCTAGCTGATTATAAAGCGATTTTAGTTTTCAAACCGAACATTTATTATTGGTTGTGATGAAGTTTTCTGTCTAATTTAGACAAGAAAAAAGGCCGTGGCAGTCAAACCACAAGCTGTTTTTATAAGTCATTAAAATATAAGCACTTTATCATAACTGATTGATAAAACGGTCATTTGATAACTGATTGAGATAGCAGTCGAATTCACGTTTATAAGGAATTGCTTAATGTGGCATGATATGAGTACCGGTGTTGCGTAAGGCTGCGGCCGAGGCATTGGCAACGTTATCGCACACTTGCTACAAAGGATTCAATCATTGATGCTGCCGGGCGATGGCATGGCCCACAACATGGGGCGAGCATGGTGTCTTGTGATGCACAACTTTCGTGGTGCAAAAGTTAATGAAAAGGTTAGAAAGTGTACAATCAAGCATCTCGTTCTGCTTTGTGATTGAAAATTTTGAGTGCCGTGAACGAATTTTTGTGGTTAAAAAATCGGTTGCTATAGATTTTCAGAAAAATAATTCTCGAAGGCAGCCAACAGCTTTCACCACAGTTATCGCGCTCCGCGATGAACGAAAGTTGTCTGAAGAGCTATTGTCCCTAAAGGGACTAAATAATTATCTGAATATCTATAACACAAGTAAAAAAATAGTCTGAAAACTTACCAAATCTTGCACGAGTCCTGTCTAGTTTGGCAGCCGCCGCTGTCGTCCAAATGTAAGGGAGGCAGAGTAGTAATACGCGGGCACCTGTTATTGACCTAGATTTTGGCCGGTTTTTGGACTATCGATTTTGAGGGCCATAAAATATTTTGGATGTTTTCAGTTATGATTTAGGCCCTCTGTCGCGCTTACAGTTTGATACTTGGCTGTCGTCCAAGGCAGCCGCCGCGGGAGTCCAAACGATGGCAGAGTAGTGATACGCGGGCACCTGTTATTGACCTAGATTTTGGCCGGTTTTTGGAGTATCGATTTTGAGGGCCATAAAATATTTTGGAGGTTTTCAATTTAGGTTATGGCCCTCTGTCGCGCTTCATTGTTAGGCTTTTTGTAGGTGTTTTGTTGTGTACTTTATGGCAGTGAAGCGTCGGGTGCGTCCCACGCTTGATACAT
>QNER01000343.1 GCA_003646175.1 Candidatus Parabeggiatoa sp. nov. 1 | reverse complement strand
TGCACCATAATCGCTAAAACGCCGCTTTCTAGCCCATGTCCTGTCACATCGCCAATGCCGATTTTGATGCGTCCGTTATGCTGGAGAACATCATAGTAGTCACCACCCACTTTGTCGGCTGGTGCCATAAAACCGGCAATTTCTAATCCTTTTATTTTGTTAAATTCCTCTTGTTTGGGCAACAGTATTTGTTGCAGTTGGCGCGTGACATCAAGTTCAGCCTTCATCCGCATATTTTCGCCTTTAAGACGTTCATTTAACCTCGTTATTTCTTGTTCAGCCCGCTTGCGTTCCGTAATATCTTCTTTTATCGCGACGTAATGTGTGATTTGCTCGCTTTGATTCTTGACGGGAGAGATGGTTGCAAATTCCCAGTATAATTCGCCATTTTTGCGTTTATTTAGTAATTCACCTTGCCAGACTTGTCCACTGCTGATGGTGGCCCATAATTGTTGATAACATTCTTGGGGCTGTTTTCCAGAATTTAATACCCGAGGATTTTGCCCGATAACCTCGGTAGACGAGTAACCGGTTTTAACAGAAAAGGCCGGATTAACAAATTCAATAGTGCCATTGGTATCAGTGATAACAATAGTATTGGCACTTTGCTCAACGGCACGGGAAAATTTGCGAAGTTCTTTCTCAACTTGCTTACGCTTGGCAATTTCTTGTGTGAATTGCTCATTTTGCTGTAACAGGTTATTTTGTAAACGGCAGATGGTTAAGTGAGTATTTAGGCGTGCCACCACTTCTTCCACTTGCACTGGCTTGGTAATATAGTCAACGGCACCTAGTTCAAAGCCTTTGACTTTATCTGCCGTGTCAGCCAAAGCTGTCATAAAAATCACCGGAATATGTTTACTTTCTTCATTGGCTTTGAGGCGACGACAAGTTTCAAAGCCATCCATCTCCGGCATCATGATGTCCAATAGGATAATATCGGGCTTAAGATATTTGATTCGCTTGAGCGCACTTTTGCCACTCTCCGCAATCAATACTTTGAAATTCGCTTGTTGCAAAACCTTAAATAGGACACTTAAATTGCTGGTATTGTCATCAACAATTAATACACGGTTTTTGTTATTGACGTTCATTATTAGGGTTCCAAAAACGACTCCAGCCAATCACACATGTTATCCACTTGAAACCGCTTAATAAAACCACGCAGTTCCGTTGCGAACGGGGCAAACTTTTCATCGGCTTGCGCGAGTTGAGTGGCTCGCTCTTCAATGGTTTCTAAATCACCCCCCATAGCGAGTTCAAACAACTCAGACACTGTCTCTGGCGGCGGTGGCACAAGAGGCTGTGCTATTTGGCTGGTTTTTGATTGAGCATTTTCGTAAACCCATTCTACCACTAAATGTTGCTGCAATTGTTCAAACAACCTATCGGCTTTGATGGGTTTGGGGAGAAAGGCATTAGCACCCGCCACTAAACTTTTCTGATGATCTTCTTCAAAGACACTGGCAGAGGTGGCAATCACAACGGTGTTTTTTAGCAGGGGTGATTGGCGAATGTGGCGAATCAGTTCCGCACCGTCCATTTCTGACATGATCAAATCGGTGATAATAACATGAGGTTGTAATTCAGCAGCTTTCTCCAAACCTTCTTGTCCATCAGCGGCTTCGATGATTTCAAAGCCCAAGGGTGACAGGAGATCGATTAACACCGCCCGATTTTCCAATTTATTATCCACGACTAAAACGGTTGGCATTTTGCCTTTAATACCAATGATTTTTTTCTGCGTTTCTACATGGAAAATTTCAACAAAGTCAGTCACCTCTGGCAACGCTAACTCAAACCAAAAAATGCTGCCTTCACCGAGTTGACTGGTGATTTGTAGCTTGCTCCCCATCAATTCAACTAAGTTGCGACTGATTGCTAATCCCAAGCCAGTGCCTTGGGCTTGACGGTTTTTATCGCCAACCTGTTGAAAAGGCTGAAAAATGTCTTCTAATTGTTCGGGCGCAATGCCTACGCCGGTATCTTCAATCTGAAAACGAATCAATGGATTTGGGGGGGGGGAATTTGGCGTTTGGGTTGCTTCTAACGCGTGAACTTCTGAATACCCGACTTTAAATGTCACGCCACCTTTATCAGTAAATTTAACGGCGTTACCGAGTAAGTTAATCAGAACTTGACGCAGACGCTTTTCATCGCCGTGTACCCCAATTGGCAGTGAGTCTTCAGGCAGGTTGTTGGGAAAATTAAAGGCTTGATAATTAAAGAAAATATCCTTGTGTTCGGCGCGAATGCGAACAATTTCACTAATGCCTTTAAGGAAAGCGGGCAATTGAAAAGGGGTTTGGTTAAGCTCGACTTTACCCGCTTCGATTTTGGCGATATCAAGTATGTCGTTGATAAGCGTTAACAAGTGTTCACCACTTTGTTCAATAATGTTGAGGCCATCCAGTTGATGTGGTTCAGTAGCGGGATCACGTTTGAGAATTTGGGCATAGCCTAAAATGCCATTAAGCGGTGTTCGCAATTCATGGCTCATGGTAGCGAGAAATTGGCTTTTGGCATGATTAGCAGCTTCAGCCTTGGCTTGCGCCAGCTCGGCCAACGTTTTAGCCTGCTTTAGCGATTCTGTTTGGGCTTGCAACTGTTTTTTCTGGGCCTGAATCTTTAAATGCGCTTTGACGCGAGCCACCAATTCTGCTTCTTCAATGGGTTTAGTCACATAATCGACTCCACCCACAGCAAACCCTTTTAGTTTATCCTCAACACTGGCAAGGGCTGTCAGAAAAATGACTGGAATTTCAGCTGTTTGGGGTTCCGCCTTGAGCCGACGACAAGTTTCAAAGCCATCGATGCCCGGCATCATCACATCGAGCAGGATGAGATCAGGTTGAGAAAAGTGCGCCCGTTTCAAACCCGTCTCACCATTTCTAGCGACAAGCGTTTCGTAGTTCAGTGCTTTCAGATAATCCACGATGACTTTGATGTTAGTCGGATTATCATCAACAATGAGAATAATGTCTTTTTTTTGTGGAGTGAAGTTTATTTCCATAATTTGATTTTCCGTTGCAGTTCTTCATTGCTGATAGTGCGATTGGCTTGAGAATCGGCAAGCATTCAACACAGAGACACAGAGTTACACAGAGTTTCACAGAGAAAAAAATCTTATCTTAAAATCTTAAACTCTGTGTGACTCTGTGGTACTCAGTGAACTCTGTGTTGAAAAAAACATCCCTTATAAAATACAATCCCTGTAGTTATTGCCCCATAAATTGTTCTATAAAAGCCACAATTTGCTCGTCTTCAAACGCTTCCGCTAATTGACGGAGCTTATTGGCAAACGGGCGATATTTCTCCTCCCTCTCTTCAAGAAGCATAGCGTGTTCTGAAATCCGTTGCATACTGCCAAACATGGCTAATTCATACAACATTTCTAATTCCTCAACGGGTGGCGGAATGAGTTCTTCAACCATAGTTGACTCTGTTGGCTCTGCCTCATCAGGGCTGGGGGCGGGGGTTTCATAGTTCCATTCTAAACCCATGAACTGCCCCATCAAGGCTAATAATTTATCCACTTCAACCGGCTTGGATAGAAAAGCATCACAACCCATGACGCGACTTTGTGTTTGATCATTGTCAAAGGTACTCGCCGAAATAGCAATCATGGGGATTTGTGCCAATGCCGGCATTTTTCGCATCGCTTGCACCGCTTCAAAACCCGTCATGACGGGCATGACTAAATCCGTTAAAATTAAGTCTGGCTGGATCGCTTGCGCTTGTTCTATACAAATTTTTCCATTTTCCGCGAGCGTGATTTCAAAACCCAGCGGCTCCAGCAAATTGAGCAAGAATAAACGGTTATGCTTTTGATCATCCACAACCAGCACTTTTCGTTGGGCACCTTGGTAGCCAATAATATCTCCTGACACTTGTTGTTTGGCAGGGGTACTATCCATCTCAATAACGGGCAAAGCCACTTCAAACCCAAAGGTAGAACCTTGCCCCAATTCACTTTTGATCTGTATTTCACCCCCCATCAACTTGACGAACTGTTGACTAATCGCTAAACCTAAGCCAGTGCCGGCAGCGCGACGCTCAGTATCGCCTACCTGTTCAAAGGGCTTAAAGATTTTGTCCTGTTGTTCAGGACTCATGCCAACGCCGGTGTCTACAATATCAAAGCGGAGTAGCTGAGTTTGCGGTTGGGTATCCATCGTTTTATGACGACTTACTCGTAAAGTCACTTGTCCTCTTTCGGTAAATTTCACCGCATTACCCAACAGATTGAGTAACACCTGCCGCAAACGTTTTTCATCCACTTCTACCCCAACCGGTAAATCATTAGCAGCTTCATAAACTAACCGAATATCTTTCTGTTGGGCTGCCATCCGCATCACACCCGCAATGCCCTCAAGAAAATCCTGAAAATGGAGAGCATTGGGGTAAAGTTCCATTTTGCTGGCTTCGATTTTAGATAAATCAAGAACATCATTAATTAGGGTAAGCAAATGTTGCCCACTGTCGTAAATTACTTGTAAACCATCAACTTGGGCAGTGGTTAACTCCCGATTCCGTTTAAGAATCTGCGCGTAGCCCAAGATACCATTGAGGGGGGTGCGAAGCTCATGGCTCATATTAGCCAAAAAAGAGCTTTTGGCTTGGTTAGCCACTTCCGCTTTTTCTTTGGCAATTTCAAGTTGGTGATAAGATTTAGCCAAATCTTCTGTTCTTTCAGCCAATTCTTGAGTCCGTTGTGCTACTTGAGATTCAAGGAGACGCTTTTGATGCTCAATCACACTCACTCGCCAACGAAATCCACCAAAAACTAGCCCCACTACCAACACTAACAGTGTGCCTTTAAACCAAGTCGTCTCCCACCACGGCGGCGTGATCGTGATTTTGATAGCCGTGCCTTCTTCATTCCATAAACCATCATTATTGCTACCTTTCACTTTGAAGACATAGTCGCCCGCATCCAAATTAGTATAGGTAGCAAAACGGCGGTTACTGTCCACATAAACCCAATCATTATCAAAACCTACCATTTTATAGGCATATTGGTTTTTTTGTGGGCTCGTATAATTTAACGCGACAAATTCAAAAGAAAACACCAAATCTTGATAAGATAGAGTGAGTGCTTTGCTAAAGCTAATGTGTTGTTGTAACGGAGAATTTCCGCCTATGCTGACTGGCTGATTAAATATCTTAAAATCAGTGATAACCACAGGCGGAACATGGGGGTTATCTGTCAACTGGGCGGGGTGAAAGATATTAAAACCGTTACCACCGCCAAACAACAATTCGCCGCTTTGATTTTTCCAAGCTGAGCCAAGAAAAAATTCATTACTTTGCAGCCCATCTTCTTTGGTGTAATTTCTAAACGTTTCGGTTTGCGGATCGAATTTGGATAACCCGTTGTTAGTACTCAGCCACAGATTGCCCAGTTCGTCTTCTAAAATTTTATGAACGGTATCATTGGGTATGCCAGAATTTTTAGTGTGGTAATGGGTAAAAGTTGTCGTTGCCCGATCAAATTTGTTCAAACCGGTGCCCGTCGTGCCAATCCACAGCACACCGCGACTGTCTTCGTAGATCGCATAAATATGGTTGCCACTCAAGCTGTTAGGACTTTTGTCATCATGTTGATAATGTACAAAAGTTTCAGTTTCACGATCAAACTTATCCAAGCCACCCACCGTACCAATCCACAGCACCTTGCTACTATCTTCGTAAATCTCATTAACTTGATCGTTGCTCAAGCTGTCAGGATTGTTATCATCATGTCGGTAATGCACAAAAGTTTCGGTTTTGGGATCAAATTTATTCAGTCCACCTCCCCAAGTGCCAATCCACAACATGCCCGTGCTATCTTTGTAAAGCCGATTGATATTATCGTGACTTAAACTGTTGGGATTGTTGTTTTCATGTTGGTAATGCACAAAGGTTTCGGTTTGGCGATCAAATTGGCTTAAACCCTCCCAAGTGCCAATCCATAGTGCGCCAGTATGATCTTCGATAATCCCATAAACATCGTTATTAATCAAAGTGTTAGGGTTATTATCTTCATGCTGATAATGGATAAAGGTGTTGGTTTGGCGATCAAATTTGTTCACGCCCCCCCCAACAGTCCCAATCCACACAATCCCCTTTATATCTTCATAAATTGCCCAAACCGCATTATTACTCAGACTGTTAGGATTGTTGGCATGGTGATAATAATGCCCAAATTTCTTGGCTTTGCCCAGTTTATTGACACCACCGCCCCAAGTGCCTAGCCACAATGTCCCAGTATTATCTTGGTAAATGACAATGAGATAGTTGTTGCTTAGGCTGTGAGGATTGCCGCTATCATGCTGATAATGCACAAAACTTTTTGAGTCTTGGTTAAACATATACAGCGCAAAGCTATCCGTACCAATCCATAGAACGCCGGTATCATCTTGGTAAACCGCATTGATAATGCGATTAGACAGGTAATGGGCAAAAGCGTCGGTTTCACGATCAAATTTGTTCAAACCTTCAATTGTGCCAATCCACAATGAACCCGCACTGTCTTCATAGACAGAATAGATGCTGTCGTTGCTTAGACTGTTAGGATTGTTGGTGTCGTGTTGATAACGCACAAAGGTTTCGGTTTCACGCACAAACTTGTTCAAACCACCGCCATAAGTACCAATCCACAATGTGCCAGTGCTATCTTCATAAATAGAGTTATTCCAATAGATATCATTGTGGCTCAAGCTCTGAGGATTGTTGTCATCGTGTTGATAACGCACAAAAGTTTCCGTTTGGCGATCAAATTTATTGATCCCCCCACCCATCGTGCCAATCCACAGTGTCCCGGTGTGATCCTCGTAAACCGCCCTAACATCGTTATGACTCAGGCTCTTGGGATCATTTTCATCATGTCGATAATGCACAAATGTATCGTGGGCAAGATCAAATTTGTTCAAGCCATTCCCGGTGGCAACCCACAATATTCCGGTGTCGTCTTCGTGAATAGCCCAAATATAGTTATTACTCAGGCTATTAGGATTACCGGGATCATGTTTGTAAACGGTAAATTGATAACCGTCATATTTATTCAACCCATCCTCAGTCCCGAACCACATAAAACCGTGGCTATCTTGCAAAATGCATAGCACCACCGATTGCGAAAGCCCCTCGGCAACGCCGAGATGCTCAAATTTGAGTTCTTGAGCATAGAGACGAGTGGTGAGCGTCAGTGTTATTAAGACGATGATGGTTTTGATGTGTGTGTGCATTTGGATTTTTCCTCCAACTTTGTTAGAAATCCGATTTTTCCCCAAAATCGGATTTCTTTGAACCTAAACCAATTGAGTATAGTTGCCCAGAAAAGTTTTGCACCAAACCGCAAAGCTCAAGCCAAACCTCGAAGAATCACTGGGGACAAAACAGCAAATCAAGGGGCGCATTCCCAAAAATGAAAAGGGCAACCACAAAGGATTGCCCATCTCGGTTCGAGGTTTAAGTTTTTGCGCGCAAAAACTTAAACCTCGAACTCAGTTTTTGTGCGCAAAAACGGATACCGAGATTACAATTATATAATGGGCATGTAGGGGCAATCCTTTCGAGGCAAAAGTTTGCTAGAAAAACTTTTGCCTCGAATATGGTTGCCCCGATATTTTTGAAGGGTGCCCCCCCCAAAAACTATTTTCATAATTCATTGATTTATAAGAGACTTTATTTGGAATAGCCTTTCATGCCGTTTAGTAAAATCAATGAGTTACATTAATTACCCGGCAAATGGGAATGCGCCTCGCAAATCAAAAAGAAAGCAAATTAAATTAGCATAACCACAGC
>QNER01000342.1 GCA_003646175.1 Candidatus Parabeggiatoa sp. nov. 1 | reverse complement strand
TTAGAATCTTATGGGGATGACTCATTATTTTTTCAATTGATTAATTTAATTTGATCTAAATTCTACTCATATGAGTATATATACATCAATTTAGATAGAAATCAAACAACAGTTGTTTACTCCATAAGAAAATCAAGTTGTTATGTGGTTTTAGGATTATGATCTCAAAAAGTGTCCGAACCATTGTTATTGATTTTTTGTTTATCTTCAGGTTCTTCTGGCAACGTTTGCTGTTCTTTAGCTGGTACTGGGCGGATTAAATCGCCTTTTTTACCACAGCCCGTCACGCTCATACTCAAACCGGTAAATAACAAGCATAATCCTATTAGCGTTGATAAATCAATTTTCAAAAATGTTCTCCCCAGCTCAAAAGGGGTGCAATTAAAAGTAGTGGAAACCCCAATAGCCTAGGGATAAATCCCCAGGCTAAAAGCTCAAGTCCCCTTAAGGGGACTGCAAAAATCCGTGATATTTTGGCATTTCTATCACTTTTAATTACACCCGCTCAAAAGTTATTTTTGCAAAGCATACAGCAGCCCAGAAATTTTTTTTTCCAAACTTCTGAGGTTTTTATCAAGACAAAACTTTTCGGGATGACTATATTATATTTAAAATGTCAACGGTGATGAATGTAGCAACAAATAAATAACTCACGTTTCGGGGTTCAATATTTTCAGTAATCTATTGATTATTAAAGATAAAACTATAAAATTTTCGGCAAAGTCGATATCGATACAAACAAATATCGCTGGAAAAACGGTGGGTTTGGGTTAACCTTCCCGTTCGACTTTCACAAGTCTGATTACCAAAAATCAAGGACTTACGGTGAACAAATGGATTGTCAAGAAAACGACTTTTGGCAAAAATAAGTAAATAATAGTTTGTAAATAAAGTAGTTATTTAAAAACAGGAACCCCGAAACGTGAGAAATAATTATACGCATTTTCTGCGCTGTCCCTAAAGTTGCCGCTGCTTTCAATTTTTCCCAAGAAAAGTTTTTTCCCTAGCCAAAACCCAGGGATACGTCAAAATTGAAATTAACACATTAATTACTAAAGACTTTTTTTAAAAATGTTGTCAGCATAGCGAACGCATTTGTAACTCATTGTTTTTTAATATACTTTTATGAAAGACTCCCCATTTGCTTATGTTAAATCAATAAGTTACATTGAACTTTGACGATGCCCTGAGTCAAAACCGTAAAGCGTTTGGCAAACCTCGCAGCTTTTGTTCCTAGCCTATAAAAAGTTTCCATAAACAAAGTTTTTTAAAAACATTTGAAATCGTTATGGATAGATTATTTTTTTTGTAGTGCAAGCAGACGAAAATATGTTATTATGTTGCACCGTGTCATATAATTATACTTTTTATAGTGATTATTAATAATTGATAATGGTAACTATCCATTATCCATTACCAAAAGTTTAATTAATTTAGAGACTTATTTATGTTATTTTAAGCACCCTTCATTTATCCTGAAAAGGGCTTACGCTGCGGATTGCCCCTACCATAGAAAATGGGCATGTAGGGGCAATCCTTTATGGTTGCCCCCTTTATGGTTGCCCCCGATATTTTTGAAGGGTGCCTTATTTTAGGCTATTTACATAAACTGCAACAAATACTATCCCTTCCTTTGATGGGAATAGTATTTGTTGTAAAATAGTAGCTGTGATGGATACTATCCTCTTCGGTATGGTATCCGTTAAAAGTCTTGAACCGATTATTAAAAGCCTTGTTTTATATTATACTTGTCCCTTAATAAGCTAAATCGTTGATTTTATTAATTATTAATATATAATGTTTTTAATTGTTTACGTTTATTTAGGGACAAATCTATTGAAGTTAGAAAACCACAGGAGTTTTTATGAATAAAAAATGGTTAATAGTTGGCAGCTTAGCCCTTTCCATGTCCTACATTAATTCTGCCAATGCTGTTGATCCCGTTACGGCGGGGATAGCGGCAGGCGCGGCGGCTAAAGCCGCGGCTGACGGAGCGGCTATCGCAGGTGCTGCTACCGCGGCTGGTGCTGTAGGGGGGGGGTTTGCCGTTGCGATAGGGACTCCACTTGTTGGTATTGCTGGCGGTGGGGTTGCAGCAGTGGTGATGGATAAGACATTGTTTAGTGAGTGCGAAAACAATCAGGCAGCCTGTGACGCTGCTAAAATTGGTACATACACCGGTGCGGGCGTGGGAACAGCTGGTGTCGTTGGTGCTGTATTTGCCGCTGGTGCAAGCACCGCGGGTTTAGCAACTATTGGGGGTGCGCTAGGTGGTGGTGTTATTGTGGGTGCAACCACGCTAGTTGCAGCCCCCATTGTTTTGGCAGCCGCCGTTGGGGGAGCCACTTATTGGACTTATCAGTGGTTGTTTCCGGGTGACGAAAAGCCTGAATATACTGGCGTGACTGCTGGCACGACGGATAACAAAATCGACGCGACTGCTGGCACGACAGCTGACAAAACCGACGCGACAGCTGACAAAACTGACGCGACAGCTGACAAAACCGACGCGACAGCTGGGGCTGACAAAACCGACGCGACTGCTGACAAAACTGACGCGACTGCTGACAAAACTGACGCGACTGCTGACAAAACCGACGCGACTGCTGACAAAACTGACGCGACTGCTGACAAAACCGACGCGACTGCTGGCACGACGGATGACAAAACCGACGCTACTGCTAGCACAACGGATGTTGACTAGCCTCAATCATAATAGCTATAGCAGCACCAATTTCAACACATAGTGCTCACCTTTAACAGAGATTCTCTCGTTCAAGGGATCGTCTTAAGTCATGGTTAGGTTTGAAGTGGATAGGTTAAACGTAAAAACGTAGGGTGGATTAGCCTAAGCGCGTAATCCACCATTTGTACTTTTCTCATTCCCACGTTCTGTTTTTCAATGTGCTGGAAACTTCGGAAAAACTCATGAGTTAATGATTTTATGCTTGACTTCGCTTTATTGAAGTCATTTTTATTAAATGCCCAAAAGTTTTCCGAAGTTTTTAAGAATGTGGGAATTTTTTCACCAGTGTGATTAAATGTAAAACCCCCGCCCAAACCGCACTGGCCGATTTTTTTACCTTCCAATATTTTGCCCGCATCAAAAGTCGGATCGTCACCGGCTCAACTCAGGTTCGACAAAACTTCCCCCCACCCTTATCGCTTTTCATATAAATGCTTTTCCTTCGTTTCGCCTTTAGGCGGTAACTTCTCAGCTAAAGCTTCAATTCCTATCTAGTGCTTGAACAAAAAATTTTATCTTGTCGTCGAAATGACACTAGGGCAAAAGTTTTTCGTTCAGCCACTATCTATACAAATCTGTCACTCCCACAGCCCTATTCCGATTCATTTATGTTAACAAAAGTTAACAATAGCACTCTTAATAATTATCGATAGGGTGAATCTACCAAAGTAAATTGATAATTATCAATAGGAGCGAAATACAATCCGATTGACTTGGTTCTCGTCAACTAATCGGATCATAAGTTTCAGGTTTGAACAAAAAACTTTGCGTACTGAACGCAAGCCCCAGCCACTTTAGAACATTTTGAGTTCGGCTAGGAGTCCGTCGGACTTAACGGCTAACCTATTGTTTATACTGAAATTTTAATTTTGGTGTCAATTGGTAAATCACTTGTATCTCAATCACTTAACACAACAAGCCCGACAGACTCCTAGGCTTTTTATCCGAACTTTTAAAATCAACCCAACGAATTATTTTTATATACCATTTAAGACATTTAAGACTATTAGCTTTTGTTAGAATTTATGGTAGTCCCCAAAAAGTAGTGATATTCGATGTTCAAGTTTTTTTACCACCCATTAGAACTACAAGGATTGTTTATAATAAAGGATAATAATTCTAATCAAAGATTTTTCGACTGTTCGCGTTCTCTGTCAAGTGAAAATCCGTTTTTCACCCCAAAATATGACGGATTTCAAGTACGCTCAGTATCTCAATCCAAAAGAGAGTGATGAATAGAATCTAAATGATCTAATCCTTTCATAAGCAAATAATCCTTGTAGTTCTAATGGGTGCTCAAAAAATATTTATCTCACTACTTTTAATTAGATTACTATACACTAACCCTCATTTTATTGTAGCAATAAAACTAAGCCATTGAATGCTAAACACTGTGCAGTTAGCACCCACCAACAGCTATGCCCTTTTTTGTAACTCACTTATTTTACCCGCAGAGCAAAGTAGAGACTACCAAAATTCTGGAAAATTATTCATCAGTTAAACATAAAAATGTAGGGGAATAAGCTATGCGTCATCCATTTGAATGACGCTTAGCAGCCATAACAGTTTAGCCTCGAAAGTTTTTGGAAGTCCCTCGCACTTTGTTATAGTTGCCCAGAAAAGTTTTATGCCAAACTGATAAAGTTTTTACCATGGAGAAAACCTTTCTGGAAGTGTGCACTAAAAACGAAAAACTTATAATCCACCCTATGTACCTACTCAATGCACATAACTTTTAAGCGTATGATTTCTCTATTCTTTCAAATTGGGTTGGTGGGATCGCTCAGCTGTACAATTTTTGGGTGTTTTGGAATTCATAACAGCTAAGCGATCCCACCCTACAAAGAACTTGTGTGCATAGAGTAGCCTATGTACAGGACAAAAAATGGTAAAAGATTGGTTTTAAAATGTTTCGTGATGCTATCGCTTTTGCATGAGTTACACTTTAAATGGTGTTGAACTTGGTAAATTAAGATTTTTTTACACAAAAATGCTACCGCGTAGTGATACGTTCAAAAAAAAAAGCGATAGCATCACGACTTGAACGCTTTTTTGTCCTGTACAAAGAATCCACCCTACACACTCATTTGAACTTTATTGAATCCCCTGCGAAAAGGAAAAAAGAGGGCACACAGACTTTTTGGAGGAGACTTATTATTGTATTACTTGAAAATTATTTGGAGATAAAGAATATGGTAGGACAACCGGCCACTAAAAAAACCGATATCAAAACTCGTCGAACAGAACTTGCGGCTGCATTCCAGCAGTTCTTGCCGGTTGAAGCGGTTTTAGCCCATGAAGAAGAACTTTGCCCTTATGAATGTGATGGATTGTCGGCTTATCGAAAAATCCCCCTTATCGTCGTGCTGCCAGAAACGGTAGAACAAGTACAAAGTGTATTGCGTGTTTGTCGTGAAAAAAATGTGCCCATCGTTTGCCGTGGCGCAGGTACGAGCTTATCTGGCGGTGCGCTCCCGCTTAGCGATGGTGTACTTTTAAGTCTGGCAAAATTTAATCGCATTCTTGAAATTGATACCAAAAACCGAACCGCTTGCGTACAGCCCGGGGTACGCAATTTAGCCATATCGCAGGCGGCGGCACCTTATGGTTTATATTATGCCCCCGATCCGTCCTCTCAGATTGCCTGCTCCATTGGCGGTAATGTCGCTGAAAATGCCGGGGGCGTTCATTGTCTTAAGTACGGGCTCACTGTGCATAATATTCTCCAAGTCACTTTTATCACCATTGACGGTGAATTAATGACGGTGGGCGGTAGCGGTTTAGACGGGCCGGGTTATGATTTGTTAGCCCTACTCACCGGTTCCGAAGGTATGTTAGGTATTATCGTTGAGATTACGCTCAAATTACTCCCCAAACCCAAGTGTGTTCAAGTGCTGTTAGCTGCCTTTAATAGCATAGAGGCAGCGGGCACCGCGGTGGCGAAAATTATTGCTGCCGGTGTCATCCCGGCGGGCTTAGAAATGATGGATAACCCCGCGATTAGGGCTGCGGAAGATTTTATTCATGCCGGTTACCCCATCGATGCGGCGACCATTTTATTGTGCGAACTTGATGGTAGTAACGATGACGAAGTCTCTGAGCAAGTCACACAAGTGCGTGATTTATTGCATTTGTGTGGTGCTACTGAAGTACGCATCGCCCAAGATGAACAAGAACGCCAACGAATGTGGGCGGGACGCAAATCCGCTTTCCCCGCCGTCGGCCGTATCTCGCCTGATTATTATTGTATGGATGGCACCATCCCCAGAAAAAAATTGGCTTATGTACTTAATAAAATCAATAAATTATCCAAACAATACGATTTGCCAGTCGCCAACGTTTTTCACGCGGGCGATGGCAATTTACATCCGTTGATTTTGTACGATGCCAATAAACCGGGTGATCTTGAACGTACTGAGGAATTTGGGGGTAAGATTCTTGAACTTTGTGTTGAAGCCGGGGGTACCATTACTGGTGAACATGGCGTTGGTGTCGAAAAGATTAATCAAATGTGTGTCCAGTTTCCTCCCCCAGCACTTGAACAATTTCATGCCCTCAAACACGCTTTTGATTCCAAGGGTTTACTTAATCCGGGCAAGGCGGTGCCAACGCTGGCTCGCTGTATAGAATTTGGCGCTATGCATGTTCACGGTGGAAAGTTACCATTTCCAGAGATTGAACGTTTTTAAGGACTTCCAAAAAAATAACTTTCGAGGCTAAAGTTTTTGCGCGCAAAAACTTTAGCGTCACAGAAATCAGATTTTTCCCAGAAATCGGATTTCTAGCATCAAAGAAATCTCACACCTCTCATTCTTCATTCGCATTAGATATGTCATCCAACCACAAAAACAATCAAAACGCATCTGCCAGCAACGATCACAGCCGTGAATTACCAGAAACCATAAAATCGGCTTATAATAACCAAACCTTATTACATATCATCGGTAACGGCACCAAATCATTTTACGGATACCCCGCTCAAGGACAGCGACTGGAAGTGTCCAATCATTGCGGGGTTATTGACTATGAACCTTCCGAACTGGTGCTGACGGCGCGTGCCGGTACGCCACTTTTCGCAATAGAAACCATCCTAGAAAAAAGCGGCCAAATGTTGGCCTTTGAACCACCGCATTATGGTGCATGCGCAACGCTAGGTGGAACCATTGCTTGCGGTTTTTCTGGTCCACGTCGGCCCTATAGCGGCGCGGCACGGGATTTCGTACTTGGCATAACTTGTCTTAATGGCAAAGGGGAACGCTTAAAATTTGGGGGACAAGTGATGAAAAACGTCGCGGGTTATGACGTGTCACGTTTGATGGTGGGCGCGCTTGGCACTTTAGGCGTGTTATTGGAAATCTCTGTTAAAGTATTACCGAAACCAGCACAAGAAATCACTGTGGTTTTGGCAAAAGAACCAAATGAGGCTATCAAAACGATGAATACTTGGGCAGCGCAACCTTTACCATTATCAGCGGCCGCTTATGTGGACGGACTGGTTTATGTGCGCTTGTCTGGCACGGCAGGTGGCGTAAAGGCAGCAGTGCGTCAATTGGGTGGTGAAGAATATGATCAAGGACAGCAGTTTTGGCAGGATTTGCGCGAACACCAACAGCCTTTTTTTCAAGACAACACCCCGCTATGGCGTTTATCGCTAGCACCCGGCACACCACCCCTCAAATTGTCCGGGCAATGGTTTTTGGATTGGGGCGGTGCCCAACGCTGGCTAAAAACGGATGCGCCCGCGGATGACATTCGGGCAACCGTCGCAGCGGTGGGGGGACATGCCACACTCTTTCGTAGCCCTGATCGCGCCAACTCTGTGTTTCACCCATTGCCCCCACCGTTAGCCGCCTTGCACAGTCGCGTGAAAAAAGCGTTTGATCCTCAGCGGATACTTAATCGTAATCGGTTATTTAAGGAAGTTTGATATTAGGAGTCCAAACTTTTTAAAAGCGAACTACAAGGATTATTTATAAGAAAGGATTAGCTCGAAGTCATGTTTGGGTTTAATCCTTTTTTGCGTCTCAATTGGGCTACCTGATCA